>JAABTB010000308.1 GCA_011390085.1 Desulfobacula sp. | reverse complement strand
ACGGAGGAACCGATTTCCATTGAAATGCAAGGCCCTGCAGCTTGTAAAGGAGAATTCATAGACCCATGCTCTCCAGGCGAACACGATATTCCATTCAACTGGTGGTGATTTTATCCATATTTTTCTTTGTCCTGTTCAATCTTGTCTTTAAACTCATTGTGGACCTGCGGTCCGAATCCATGCAAAAGGAGGCTGAAGAGGCAAAAAAAAGGAAGGAAAGACTGGTCTTCACGGTCCATATCGAAGATCACTACGAGGAATTGCAAAGGCTTTACCGGGCCAAAGAATATGAAAAAGCCATTGAGATCATCAAACTCTTCAATGTCCATGAAAAGCCGGATTATAAAAACCTGCCTGAAATCAAAAAGGAAATCCGGCTGGTCTATCTCAAGAAAAAGCTCGATTTTATTCCCAAAATTCAATTGGACGACTATATGCAATTGTCAAAGGATATTGACATTGAAGAGGATGATTCCACAGAGGTCTTCATCCGGACTCCCAGGTACGGCCAGTATTTCTACAGTTCGGATTTTCCCATTCACCTCGAGGGGGTAGCCCTGTCGGTCCAGGGTGATTTTTCCGACACCCTGGTCTGGACCAGCGGCCTGGACGGAAAACTGGGCACGGGCCGGAAGATTGAGGTCCGGCCCTCCATCGGCGAGCACGAGATCACGGCCACGGGCACCAACGGCAGGACCACCGGTTCCATGACCACCCGGATTTACATTGAAAAGGACCCGGATTTTTTAAAACGGCATATCAGGGATTGAGTTTTTTCATTTCCCGGACCAGGATTCCGAGATCAGGCCGAAGATTGATATCTCCCACATGGACGAACCGAATGATGCCCTTTTTATCGATGAGGATAATGGCCCGTTCCGCCGTGCCGTTGGTCCTTAAGACCCCGTAGGTTTCGCTCACGGCCCCATGGGGCCAGAAATCCGAAACCACCTCAAACCAGAGCCCGCCCATATCCCTTGTCCAGGCAAAAAGCGTGGGCAAAGGGTCCGTGCTGATACCGATGAGGAGGGTGTCATATCGGCGGAAAATGTCTTCGGCGATATTATACCCCGGCCACTGGTCCGAGCAGACCGGGGTCCAGGCTGCCGGAATAAAACTCAACATTACATTTTTTCGACCGATATAACTGCTTAAGCGAAGCTCTTTACCGGTGATGGACGTCAGGGTAAAATCCGGTGCGGCATCGCCGGTTTTAATTTTCAGCACACTGTCCACGGGTTTTAGGGAGCCCGGATCAAAGATTTTATTTCCAAAGGCAGTGGATTCGCAGAAACAAGGCCCTGCAATACCGAACCCCAACATGGCAAGCCCAAGAACGGTTATCAGGAAGGATTTCACGGAGTCACCTTTATCCCTGAGTCTTTTAAAAGGGTTTGAAGAAAGGCTTCCGGAGTTTCAATGGCCTCAGTTCCTGAATAAAAAACTGAAAAGCCGTTGTTTCCATCCAGGGACAGGCAGAAAAAATGGGGAGTTCTGACCTCGCCGATTTTTTTATGGATGGAAAAATCCGTGTCGCTGAAAAGGGGAAATTCTATACCGTATTTTTCCCTGAAAAAATCCACTTCATAGGCGGAATTGCCGGCGCCGATGCCGATGAGTTTTACCTTATCCTTGAGTCCGGATCTGGATTGAATCAGGCGGAACACGGCATTGATATTCTCGGCTTCACGCTGGCAGACAGGACAGTACATGGAAAAAATTTCAACAATGACGACTTGGGCCTTGATCTGTCCCAGGGAAAAGGGTTTGTCTGTTGAAAGGCCCAGGTATTGGCGATGACCGGTATTATCCGGCGCCGGCAGAAGAAAATCCAGACGCCCGGCAGGTTCTTCACTCAATCCCGGGGCAGGGGAGAAAATAAAACCCGAAAAAACGAAAAAGATCAGGACCGCCCACGGGACCCGGGTGATCCTATTTTGATGAATGATATACTTCATTTCTGTCGGCTCCTTCATTGGCATACCCTTTTTCCCTTGCCTGCATGTCAAGGTGAAGGGTTGCGATCAATTCAAGACTGGGGAAAAATTCCCGGTCCATCTGCCGCAGATCCACCACTTTGATAAATCTGCGGCAATGATCGCAGACCTTGACCCGGTATTCTTTTTCCTCTTCATTGAAAAAATAGTGCTGCATATCTTTTCCATTGTTTTTGCAGAAAACACACCCCATTCTGCCGGATTTCCATTCATGGCGGCAAAAGGAGCAGTGCAGGTGCTGCCCGCCATCCTGGTCAAGGGAGGCCAGGTTTGGAGGGTTGCCGCAGACGGGGCAATAGCCTTTTTGAAGTTCGGGCATACCGACCAAATAGATTTCAAGCTGCTCTCTGCAGGTCCTGATGCTGGGCGCCATGCTCAGATACCCGAAAAGGGAAAGTTCGTTCACCGGTACATCCAGAAGCTGGGAGATATCCTGGAGGGATTTTTCATGGCTGTTGAGAAGGGCTGAAAACAAGGCTTCAAGATCAAAAGCCGCTTGAGACAGAGATCTTTTCAGGAAGCGTGCATTGGCGGACAGCCCCGGCGCCAGGTCTTCGGCAAGCCCGCAGATATCGGAAAAAGTCCGGGTGGCTGCCTTCAGATCAATGAGGAATTCCGACGGGTCGATGAGAGGCAATTCATTTTTCTGTTTTATTTTCAGAAGATCGGGTTCAATCATGATGGGCGGCAACTGGATATCTTTGAGACTTTCTTCCTGGACCCTGAACACCTCTTTGTAAAAGTCAAGAATTTCCCGGTAGGCAGGTCTGATATTGGTAATGGTTTGTGCGGTCCGGCTCAATTGTTCTAAGGTCTTCATTTTTATTATCCTTGAAAACCGCCCGGGAATGTAAACTTCCCGGGCGGTGGGGTCAGTATGCTATACCCGCATCATTTTTGCAAAGGGGCCCATCATTTTGCGAAGGGCCACACTGCGGCTTATGCCGCCTCTGCCAGTACCTGCCACGGCATAGTCGGAATAGTATTTGGGATCAAAGGCCACCAGGTAGATCACATTGACCGCGTCTGGATCCAGGAGCATGGCCTTGGGAAATTTGGCCTTAACTGTGCCAAGGCGGCTCTGGGCCATGGCCAGCATTTCCTCCCGGTCCCCGAAATTCATGGCGCCGGTGGGACAGGTGGTCACGCAGGCCGGTTTCAGACCGTTATGCACCCGGTCATTGCACATATCGCATTTGGCAATGGTGCCGTCTTCGGCTTTCCTGGGGATATTATACGGGCAGGACCCGATGATCTCATCGGCCGCCAGTTTTTGGGTTTCTTTGGTATATAAAATCGCCCCGGTGGCCGGGTCCTGATAAATGGCATCTTCATTGAATGCCGTGGCCAGGCAGGGCGCATCCACGCAGTGCCGGCACTGATCCGGGAAAAACAGCCACTGGAGCTTATTGTCAATAATCTCTTCCCTCATCCGGACAAGCTTGTACGTAAAGATCG
>JAABTB010000307.1 GCA_011390085.1 Desulfobacula sp. | reverse complement strand
CTAAATACTTTGTTTGAAGTTTTAATTATGGGCCCGTCAATTTCCTTTATGGTACACTTTTCTTCATAAACTAAACCGATGACATCCTCTGCTGAGGATAGATTAACAACCCATAGCGTCAGGGTCAGAAAACAAAAAAGACAGATGGAATGGCTCATTATGAAAATTTTATTTATTTTACTCATTGCTCAGTTCCCTCCATGTTTCAAGCCCGCTTCGAATACTGAGGGCAGGATCGATTCCAAAGGATTCTATCAACCCGGTACTGGTCTGAATAAATCCTGTGGCCTGATTTCCCTCCTGTTTACCGACGTGGATACCCGGTGAAGAGGCCAATCCTTCACCCAGATAAAGCACATCCACCACTTTTGTCTGGGCAGTCCCGCCGATGGTGACTGTCTGAACGCCGTTGGCTCCGACAAATAAGGGGTGAGTATATGCTGTACCGGTTTCAAAATAGAGACCATACAAATAACTGTCTCCCCCATAACTGCAGATATCCTGATTCGGTAAAAACGTAGAGACAAACAGGGACCCCCCAATAATGGCAGGTTTTTCAATGGCGCGCTCTCCTGAAAGCTTTTGTTTACGCTCCCATCCGTCATAATTCTCCATATTACGTATGAGATAATCAAAGGAATTAACAGATATGGTTGATCCGTCTTCGGAAATCTCACCTGAGCTTAAAACAATATAATTGTCTGTATTCAGAATATTCGCCGGTGTAATTGTTTTATTCAAAGCCGTATTGTGATAATAGTCAGTCCCCGGAGCAAAGGGAGAGGATAAATAGTTCCGGTTAAAAAAAGGGTCTTTAATACCATAAACATATTGTTGACTTGTATTTTGTTCATCATCCTCCGAATTATACCGGCCTGTTCCAAAAAAAATCCAGGTATTGTCTGAACCGTCAATACTTGTTACCGGAGCTGCAGTAATCGGAGCCGGAGACATAAAAAGCTTAGTCAATGCCCATGGATTTGAATTACTGTTCGGATCACTCCCATAATGTCCATAATATAGATCCCCATAATTTTGAATTGCATCTATTCCAGTGGGTATAGGGATATCCAGGATGAAAGGAATTCTGATTTTATAAATCGCACCTTCCCAGACCGGAAGGGTTGCGTTACCTGAATTATATGTTTCAGGGATATAAACGGCATCCACATTGAAATTCATATTTTTATCAAAAGACACAGGATTAGCCATGAATGCATCATCTTCATCCGTTTCAAAAAGCCAGTCCCGGGTCCCATCCTGATTCGGCAATCCGGTTATGGAATCAGTGGTTCCCCCGTTTTGATGGGGAAGACCTGTGGCAAGATCCACAATAAATACATGTCCATGTGAACTACTGAAACCTTCATAATCACGGGGACCTGATCCGAAAACCCCATACCATTGATCGTCAACCTTGACAATGGAAGGAAAAGAGGTGGTCAGTCCCAGGTCCGTTGTATTATCAGCAGTCAGAGGCGGACTTGCAGGGATGCTGTATGATCTCTCCCACATCAATCTGGGATTTCTGGGATCAGTCACATCAAGGCAAATATAAGAAGGATAGAAATGCCGGACCTCATCTGCTGTTGAAGGATTATTATCAAAATCGTCTTTGACCCAGATATGTTTTCCCCCATAATTCAATCCCACCAGCAGAAAAGTGCCCCAATTCCTATCTGTGTCGGTATCCACATAATGGGTATCATCAGGCAGAATTTTAGCCTCAAATACCTTGATTTTCATATCGCAATAATACACATGCGTATAATCCTCGCCCGGAAGCCATTTCAGATGGGGTAAAAGGGCCTGGGGAATGAAGGCCCAGATCTCGTCTCCAATGTCTTCCGTTGTTCCGGAGGGTTGACTATAGGACTGGGTCTTGGGATCATACTGCCATGAGGTAAACGCATGAATCATTCCATCATTGGCGCCGGCATAAACAACCGATTCCCTGTTCTTAAATTTGGTATAGTATTGATAATAGGATTCATCCCCATACAAGAGATCATAATTTTCAAAGGGACCGGCAACAATCATGGGTGTGGAATGCACAATATCCCCAAGTTTCCAGTCCACTAGGCTGTTAACCGGGTCTGCGGGATTTGTTGGAATACTTCTATCCCGAATCAGTGCGTTCCCTGAGAAACCTGAATTATTCCCACGAATAAAATTGACAATATTATCAAACCGGTCGGCATGGGTTGCTCCTAAATGGCTCCAGGTTGCATCGCTTTTAACCCCAAGATAGGGTTTAATGTCCGTATTCGTGGTATTAAATTCAATGAGCTCTCCTGCATTATCAAAGGGATTATCCCCATAGGGAATTTGTTTGTTCTGATTTTTATCCAGGTAGGTGAAGATTTTTCTGCTCACAGGATCCTTTCTGCCCAGCTTTGAACCTGCCTCCCATAATGGTGAAAAAGCGCCCATATCTGCCAAGGAAATGGTTTCATCCGGAGTTGCGGTAGTGAGATCAGGATAGGGCTGTAAAGCTGAAACAAGATATTTTTCGATTTTTGTTTCCCCACTCACATTGATAAATTTAACAATCTTGTCATGGGTTACATCCAGGGCCTTATCCCCTGTAGAGGCCAATCCGGAAGGCGTATCTTCCCGCATATTCCCATAAGGGTCAATCCATAATGCCTGTAATGAACCGACCCATTTGATATCCTCGGTGCTCGAATTAGATGGCACATTCGGCCTGAAATAGGCCTGGATAATATTTCCTTCTCCTTCCGTGGCAGATGAAATAATGGACACGGAGGTACCGGAAGCGGCCCTTCTCAGGATATCGGTGATTGCATTGCCAAGGGCCTTTTCAAGCTGATAGCCATCGGATGCCTCAAAATAGGTGTCCGGCAAACCGTCACCGTTTTTATCCCATTCAAGCCGATCCTGCGGAGGATCTGAATAGTCCCCGTCAGGCCTGTTATTCCCATTACGGTCTTCAAACCCGCCGTTTCGGGCGGCATCCTTTAAAAGCGATCTTGCATTATCATCATCTCCCATGGCATAGACCGTATATAAAATAAGGTTCTGATCCCCTTCCAGATCTGTTTTCCCGACCGTCGCGCTTCTTAAATCCGTTGTCCTTGCATACAATGCGATATCATCCAGAAAATCCGTGCCTCCATCGCCATAATTACAGGGATCGGTCTCCCCACAAGTGGTATGGTCCTTGCCGTCTCCATCAAAATCCTTTAAAAAGGACGGGATTTTGGTATCTTTGGTGGATGCCCCGTCCGTTAGAAGGATGACAAAAGACTTGGCGCAGTAAACAAATTCAGTCCCGTTATAATAGGGATCATCTCCCAGGTTTGATCGGGGAACTACATTGTTCGGATAATCAAGTCCTGACTGAACAACGTCCTGCTTAAAATACTGGGTCGCCACGTAATAGGTTTCGGCAAGGGGTGTCCACGTATCTGCCCCGGTATTCTGAAGATCGGTCACC
>JAABTB010000306.1 GCA_011390085.1 Desulfobacula sp. | reverse complement strand
TGACTGTTTATTTGATCAACACTTATAGAGGATTGTTTTGATCCAACCGTCATTTGCGGTTATAGATAATATCAGAGGCTTAAACTCACCTGGATATCATCAATACCGCCCACGGCAAAACCGGCTTCACAAATCGAAAAATAATACATCCATTTCCTGTAGAAGGTCTCATCAAATCCCATTCTGGAAATATCTTCCTTGCCGGATAGGAACCTTTCCCGCCATTGCGCGAGCGTTGTGGCATAGTGGGCGCCCATATGATAGACATCTGATATCCTGAAGTCCGTATGTTCGGATATGGTTTCTTTAAGGATTTGAAGGCTGGGCAGATGACCCCCCGGGAAAATATGTTTCTGGATCCAGTCCCTTTCTTTGCAGTAACTCTCATATCGTGCATCTTCAATGATGATGGACTGAAATACCATTTTCCCCCCGGGCTTCAAAAGGTTTTGACCCTGCCTGAAATAGGTGGAAAAAAACTGCGGGCCGACGGCCTCTATCATTTCGATGGAGACAATCCGGTCAAAACAGCCTGTGGTTTGGCGGTAGTCCTGAAGCACTATGGTGATCCTGTCCTCAAGCCCCTCGTCTTTTACCCGCTGACACGCCCTTTCATACTGTGCCCGGGATACGGTAATACCGGTCACCCGGCATCCGGTCTGCTTTGCGGCGAATACGGCAAACCCTCCCCAGCCGCATCCGATTTCAAGGATGTGGTGGGTTTCACGGATATCCGCCTGGGACAGGATCCGCGCCATTTTCAGGTCCTGGGCCATTTCCAGGGTATCTTCCTTGTGCTCGAAAATCCCGCATGAATACACCATCTGCTGATCAAGGAAAAGCGCATAAAATCCATTGCTCAGATCATAGTGCGCTTTGATGTTTTCGGGTGTGTTTTGAATCGTATTCCAGCGCTTGTCATGGGCTATTTTCTCCTTTACCCGGGTGAGAAAGGATAGCATCAGATTGCCGTCTGAAAAAGGGCCCCGATTGTTAATCATCAATTTTAAAAGTGTTACAAGATCCGGGGTATCCCATTCTTTAACCATATACGCTTCACCGAATCCGATCTCACCGTCAAAGATAATTCTAGGGAAAAAATGATAATCCTGTATCTTCATAAAAGCGGTTTGCCGGCTTCCGGGATGGCCGAAATGCATGACTTCCTGATTCGGCATCTCAATTTTCAGGCAGCCGGTTTTGATCTTTTTCAGTGCCGTGAAAAGGATTCGCAGGCAAATGGATTCGACCGGACCGGGATTTTGTTTTTTTAAGGTCATGGGGTTTTGGGGGATGGGTTTATCATTAAACTTTAATTTTTTCCGAAAAAAAAGCTTGAATGCATGGGCATATATCCTGGGAACACTTAAATGAGGGGCAAACGGGTATTTTAACATGGTTTTCAAATGATTTGCACCGGTCATCGGCATGGCATCACCCTTAAAAACGGCGGCCATTATTTTTTTATTTTCGTTGACCAGCTCAATTTTGATTTCCAGGTGATTTTTGGGTTCTGAGAAATAAAAGTGGTAGATCCCTTCGACCTTGTTGAACGGAGACACATGAAATACCTTTGGCGTTTGAAAGCTTGCAAACCACTCGTCCTGGTTCAAGGTATTTCGTTTCAGAACATAGGGATGGCGTTCGCCATAGGTATTGTTGACTTCTGCAATGATGGCGGACAAGGTATGCTCCCCGGTAAAACAATAATAAAAACTGACCGGATTAAATACATAATTAAAATACCGTGCAGATGTTATCATGATAACATTGGTAAGGGTCCCATCGATTTGATGCTGTTGAAGCAGTCTGGATATTTTCTCTTTAATCGGCTTTTCACCGGGCTCCAGGTAGTCTTTGTCATGGATGGAGGTGACAGCGGACCGGTTATACCCAAAAAGGGGATATCTCCGGTTGAGGACCGGGAGATCTTTAAGATCAAACGCATACAGATATACAGGGTATGACAGATCATGGGTTACAGGCCAATAGCGGTGATGTTCGATTGATCCTGTATAAATTTGAGATTTCACAAGGTCACTCCAAATTCTTTTCCCACGCCTAAGGCAGAGTTGACACCATCTTCATGGAATCCAAAACCAAAATAAGCCCCACAGAAAAATGTGTTCTGCTCTCCGTTCAATTCCGGCAGATTTTTCTGACTCTTAAATGCTTGAAAGGAATATTGAGGATGGGTGTAGTCGATTGCTTTAATAACATCCTTGTCCGGTATGGGTTTTTTAGGGTTCAGGGTGACAAAATAGGGCTGCTGTGTTTTCAGTTTCTGCAGCCGGGTCATATCATAGCTGACGGTGACCGGGGAATCTGCATCTGACTGTGCATGACGGGTATAGTTCCAACTGGCCCAGGCTCTTTTGCTGGGAGGCATGACGTTCGCATCGGTATGCAGAACGGTCTTATTTTTTGAATAGGACCAGGCCCCCAGAAGCTCTTTCTCTCTGGGACTCGGGGTTTCAAGCAGCTTCAGTGCCTGGTCTGCATGCGTCGCAATGATAACCGCATCAAAGACCTGTGGTTCAGCATTTTTGAAATTCAGGGTGACACCATCCTCTGTCCGGGAGATACGACTGACGGCGCTGTTGTTTACGGCATTGCCTTTGAACGATTTCAAGAAGGCATTGACATAGGTATGGCTGCCGCCTTTGACAAAATACCACGGCGGATGGCCGGTGACACCCAGAAGGCCGTGATTTTCATAAAACTGGGCAAAGGTTCGGATCGGAAATCGGGCCATTTGAAAATCAGAGCCCGACCATATCGCAGCGGCCATGGGGACGATGAACTGGTCTACGACTTCACGATGAAAGTCCTTTTTTTGGGTGTATTCGGAAAGGGTGATGTCCTCCAGACGATCAGAAAGATATTCTTTTCTCAGAACCTGGAGATAGCGTATCATCTCGTAGGCGAATCTCAGAAACCGGGGTTTAAAGAGGTTGGACCGCTGGGCAAACAATGAATCAAGGTTTTGACTGGCATAGCAAAGCCCTGTCCTTTCGCAATGGTATGAAAAAGACATGCCGGTTCTGCATTTTTCAACCCCGAGCCGGGATAAAAATTTTATGAAATTGGGATACGTCCGTTCATTGAGGACAATGAAACCTGTGTCCACCGGTGTATTTTCATCCGGGCCAGTGGGGAGCATCACTGTATGCGTGTGACCACCGAAATAAGTATCTTTTTCAAACACGGTAACCCTGTGAAGATCCTGGAGAAGATATGCTGAACAAATCCCTGAAATTCCAGATCCGACAACAGCAATATTCAGATTCTTTCTTTTTTTAAAATCCATGACAGTGACCTTTGTGTTTCGTGGTTAAAAAAAGATAAACGTATCTATTCCAATAAGGTATATCTATCCCTGAAAAATAATTCAATCGAATCTTTTTAAGCCTTAATAAAATAGTTTTTTATGGTTTGTTTTAGATGGATTTGTTAAAATACGCTCGAAATGCTCT
>JAABTB010000305.1 GCA_011390085.1 Desulfobacula sp. | reverse complement strand
GGTGGTGAAATAGGGATCAAATATCTTTCCCATGAGTTCCGAAGGAATGCCCTTGCCGGTATCCCGGACTGTGAGTTTTGCATAATCGCCCGGCAAAAGACCCGGATGCAAGCGGCTGTCCTTCAGGGAGAGGGCCGTCCGGGACAGGGTGACGTTTAACCGGCCCCCATCGGTTTCCATGCTATGGACCGCGTTGGTGCAAAGATTCATGATGATTTGATGGATCTGGGTCGGATCAGCCATGACAGGGTCCATATCTTCCCGGATGTCATGGGATATGTCAATGGTGGTGGGTATGGAGGAACGCAGCAGCTTGAGCGTTTCTTTAACCAGGGGGCCGACCTTTAAAGGTCTTAGCTTGAGTTCGTCCTGACGGCTGAAAATAAGGATTTGCCTGACCAGGTCCCTGGCGCGCAGACCGGCCGTGAGGATTTTCCGTAAATGGTTATGGACGGGGGAGCCCGCCTCTGTCCGGGCCAGGGAAAGCTCTGAAAAACCGATCATGGCCGAAAGGATATTGTTGAAATCATGGGCGATCCCGCCGGCCAGGGTGCCCACGGCTTCCATTTTCTGGGACTGGGACAGGGCCTCCTGCAACCGTTTGGCCTCCTTTTCTACTTGCCGCCGTTGGGAAATGTCCAGGGCAAAGGAAATCGAGAATTTCCGGCCGCCGTATTCAAGCAGATTGGATGTGATCTCCACGGGTACCTCAACCCCGTCCTTTCTGCGGTGAATGGTTTCAAACCGGACCTCTTTGTGATTGCAGAGTTTTTCCCACATGAGGGGCAGGGCCTCAGTTTTGAGAAGAGGATCAATATCATAGAGGGTCAGAGATTTCATCTCCTTCTGGGCATACCCCAGGGTCCGGGCCGCCGACTCGTTTGCGTCCAGGATCCGGGCATCGGATCCGATGCGGTAGATACCGACGGAGGCCTTTTCAAAGCTGAACCGGGTCATGCGGAGATCCTCTTCCATCTGACGGCGTTCGGTGATGTCCATCAAGACCCCGTTGAACACCACATCTTCCCCTGTTTTCCGGACACCGGCATGGCCCGAAAACCACAGGTGCTCTCCCGAGGGTTTAACGAACCGGCCTTCATGGCGCCAGGGCCGGAGGCCGTCAACCGCAGCGTTGACGGATCTGAGAAAATCTTCCTTGTCAAGGGGGGGCAGGCATTGGAGAAAGGCATTGAAAAAGGTTTCCGGGCAGGCTTCAATGCCGAATATTTCCAATGCCCTCGGGCTCACATAACTCACCGTATGCGAGGGCTCGGGGCCGGTCTGAACCCTCAGTTGATAGACAACGCCCGGAACATTGGCGGTCATGTTTTTCAGCAGTCGTTCACTCTCCCGTATTTTTTCTTCCCTGGCATAGGTTTCGGTGACATCCCGGAAGACCAGGACCACGCCGACTATTTGCCCGTCCGTATCCCGTATGGGAGCTCCGCTGTCGGCGATCTGGTATTCTCGCCCGTCTCTGGAGATGAGGAGGGTGTGGTTGGCAAGGCCGATGATCTTTCCCTCGGCCAGAACTTTTGTAACCGGATTGGCAATCGGTTCCCGGGTATGGGCGTTGATGATCCGGAACACCTCGGGCAAGGGCAGACCCGCAGCTTCAATCAATGGCAGGCCCGTTAATTTTTCAGCCATGGGATTCATCCGGGTGATCCGGCCGTGATCATCGGTGGCAATAACGGCATCACCAATGGAATCCAGGGTAATCCGCATACGGGTTTCACTTTCCACCAGGGCCTTTTCACGATGGCTGATCCCTTGGGCCATGCGTTCAAAGCTTTGCCCCAGATTCATCAGTTCGGTAGTTTTAGAGGGGGGCCATTGCAAATTATAGTTGCCCTGGGAAACAGCCTGGGCCTGCTGGGTATAAAAGCGGAGAAGTCTGGAGAGGTTGCCGGCCTGGAAGGAAGCTGCCGCCAAAGCCATAGCCAGGGCTATTGTTAATACCAGAGCACTCATGATAAAGGTAAAGCGTATCGGTTTAAAGGCATCCTCGATGGGTTGGGCCACCAGGACTTTCCAGCCCAGCCCCTGAATATCCACCACGCTTCCTAAAAAGGGCTTGCCCTCCAGATCAAATGATCCTTTAGCATCCTTTTGGGGAATTAAATTCACCTGCCGGCCCAGGCGGATCTGCTGTGAATCCGCTACCACACGATTCAGCCCATCGAGCACCAGGACGGTCAGCTCTGATTCCACCGGCAAAAGGCGGATCAACTCGGAGAGTTTGTCCAGGGTGATTTCACCGATGATCAGGTCACCGGACAACGGAACGACCAGGGCCACGGCCAGGTGGCTGGTGGTGGTGGACAGAAAGGTTTCCGACCAGAGGGGAGTTTCCGGGACCCGGGTCTGATGAATAAAGCTTCGGCCTGACAGATCCAATCCCAGCAGGTCCTCCCGCTTGGAACGGTTGCTGCCGGACAGGCCGATGGCGGTGATGCCGTTGCCCTGGGTGTCGGTAATATAAATGGCCTCAAACAGATTTCCCTCACCGCATTGTGAATCCAGCAGAGAAACGAGCCGGGACGACTGGAAATCGTCCTGCTGTTCCAGATAATCAGCCAAAGCCGACAATTGGCGCTCACCTCCCATGAGATGGGCCGATATCTGGCCGGCAATGGCCCGGGCCATGCCCTTTTGATGAATTTCGATCCGGGTTCGCATCTGGGGGATCAGAAACTGCCAGATGACAACGGCAATGATGAGAACCGGTAATATGGCCACAATGCCGAATTTGAGCGACAGATAGAGGCGGATGGACATGGGTGATTTCATGGTGCTAGTCCACGACAACAAATTTTTGGTTTTGGACAATGTTGATGGATGCGTTTAAACGCTCCACATCGCCGAACGCATCAAAGCTGAAATCGTTCTGCAATCCTTGGAATTTTTTAAGGGAAAGCACGGCGGCCTTGAGGCTCTGATCTTTTTTTTGGGTTTTCAGGGCGGTGAATACCACCTGGACGGCATCATGGGCATAGACACCGGGAAACCCCGGCTCCCGG
The DNA here is from genome assembly GCA_011390085.1 of Desulfobacula sp. GTDB lineage: Bacteria > Desulfobacterota > Desulfobacteria > Desulfobacterales > Desulfobacteraceae > Desulfobacula. The sequence goes on along the minus strand of JAABTB010000305.1, from coordinate 464 downwards.
TGGAACCGGCCGAGATATTCTTTTCGAAAGTCCTGAAAGCGGGGATTGAGATTGTCGCGATTAAAGGTCTGCACCACGGTGACGCCTTCGACAGCCTTGCCGCCCAGCTCCAGGAGCCGTTCCGTGGCCCCCCAGTCCGCCAGGGTGATCGCGATGTCCGGATCAAGTTTACGGATCTGTTGGCATAACATGGCCGAATCCATGGAATTGGCGATGATCAGGACGCCATCGGGTTTCATCGCCAACAGATCATGGCCGAGTTCCAGAAAGGAACGGTCTTCCCCGGCTTGGAATTCCAGGGTATGGATAACCTCTCCCCCTAAAGCGGTAAAGGTTTCCGTAAAATTGTCCAGCCAGTTTTTGCAAAAAGAAAGATTGCTTTTGTCATAAATGGCGCTGACCCGCCGCATGTTCCCGGACCGGATCTGATAGTCGGCGCTTTTGGCTGCAAATTCCCGGGTGGT
>JAABTB010000032.1 GCA_011390085.1 Desulfobacula sp. | reverse complement strand
CTATGGGTGCCACCATCAATACCCAGAACAGAACCCGCTGCCTTCCGATCCGGTCGCTGAGGGTCCCGGCGCACAGGATCCCGGCCACGCCGAAGGCTTCATATAGGGCCAGGGCCGCACCGGCGTACCAGAGGCTCCCGGTTTGCCTTTCCACAAAAACCGTTAGAAAGGTACCCATGACGGCGTGCATAAAGGACCGGGCCGCCAGGACCCCGGTGATGGGCACCAGCACATGTTTGATTTCATCATAGGCAGATTTGATGGAGCCTTTTCGTTTCATGTCGGTTTTTTCGGTTTCTTTTTCCAGGGCAAAATACAGCAGGACCGAGATGAGAACGGCAATGCCCATGACCAGATAAAACCGGTCCTGCCCCAGAAAAGAAACGGCTGCCACGGCAAACATGGGGCCCACCATCCTGGCGGCTTCCCCGCCGGTCATATACAGGCTCATGCCCCGGCCTTTTTTCCGGCCCGAATATCCGGCCACCAGGACCGGCGACGGCACATGAAAAAGCGCCACACTGATACCGGCCAGAAACACCAGGACCAGGAGAAGAAAATAGGTATGGGCGTTTAGGATCAGGCTCATGGAAACCGCCGTCAGCGTGGGCGCCAGGATGACCAGCCACCGGGCCAGCCCCCGGTTGTCGGCAAAGAGGCCGATGACCGGATTGAGCAGGGCCGGGACCTGCATCACCGTGGACAAAAGCCCGGCCTGGCCCAGGGTAAGGGAAAGCTTTTCAATGATCAGGGGCAGAAGGGGTGAAAGAAAGCTGGTGTACACATCATGGACAAAATGGGAAAAAGCAACCAGCATTACCCTGCCGGTCTGGAATGGTTCAGTTTTCATTTGAGCTCTTTTATCAGATTTACCCGTTAAAGTAAAAGAATTTGTATGGCGTTTCCCCGGATTCGGACTTAGAATAAGAAAAAGCCATACGTTAAACCCGATCATAAAAGGATGACGACAATGGATCCTATCACTTACAAGGCCATGGTGGTTGAAGAAATTGAAAAAAATATATTCAAAAGACAGATCCGGGAATTGCAGGTCCATGACCTGCCGGATAACGATGTCCTGATCCGGGTCCTGTATTCTTCCCTGAATTATAAGGATGCCCTGTCCGCCACGGGCAACCGGGGCGTCACAAGGACTTATCCGCACACGCCGGGTATTGATGCGGCCGGGATTGTGGAAGAAAGCCGGGCCCCATCCGTACAAAAGGGGGAAAAGGTCATTGTGACGAGCTATGACCTGGGCATGAATACCAAGGGCGGATTTGGGCAGTATATCCGGGTTCCGGCGGACTGGGTGGTGAAAATGCCCCGGGGCCTGGATGAAAAGGAAAGCATGATTTTCGGAACCGCCGGGTTCACGGCCGGTATGTCTGTTTTTAAATTGACGCAGACCCTCACGCCCGGGCACGGGGATATCCTGGTCACCGGCGCCACCGGCGGGGTGGGAAGCATGGCCGTGGCCATTCTTTCCCGGCTGGGTTATTCCGTCATTGCCCTGTCTGGAAAACCCGACACCGGATTTTTAGCCCGCCTGGGGGCAAAACGTGTTCTGCCCCGGCAGGATTTTCTCGCCGATACGGCTTCTCCCATCTTAAAACCGCGCTTTGCCGGGGCCATTGATACCGTGGGCGGAGACATCCTGGCCACGGCGGTCAAGTCGGTCAAACAGGACGGCATCGTGACCTGCTGCGGCAATGTGGCCTCCCCGGATCTTCCCCTCAATGTGTTTCCTTTCATCCTGAGGGGGGTTTCCCTTCTGGGCATTGATTCCCAGCATTATCCCATGGACCTTCGGACCCTGATCTGGAAAAAGCTCGCCCGGGAATGGAAATTTGATCTTCTGGACACTATTTATGATGAAACCGATCTGTACGGCTTGAACGAGAAAATCGAATTGATCCTGAAGGGGGAATTAAAAGGCAGGACCCTGGTGAATTTGAATTAAGTATTTTGTTTTATCATTGACAATGGGGATGAATTACCCTTTAATTTTAGCAGTCCCCGGATTTCAACACCAACCTTAAAAAAGAGGAGGATATCATGACAACACCGCAACATTGCCCCGGTTTTCAGCAGTTTCAAAATTTAAAATCCTTTACCTGCAAATGCCCGAAATGCAATGCGGAAAAGGAAATCTTTTCCGATGAGTTTAATAAGACCCATAAATGCAGCAAATGCGGAGAAGAAATCGATTTTACATCCTGTACCTATGAAGCCGGAAATTAAATAAAGGCTTACCCCTGTCCCTGGTTTTTTAAGGCTGAGGAATCGAAACCAGGGCAGGGCCTTTCAGACTTCCATCTTCCCGGAGACCACCCATGATAGGATCCAGAAATTTCTCTTTTCTCTGCCTTTTGTTTTTGTGCGCCGTATCCCTTTTTTCTTGCAACACCCCCAAGAGCAGCACTCCCCAAACCTTTCTATACCAGACGGACAAAGAGGTTCAGGCCCTTTTGTCGATCCGGCCGGACTATCCTGACACGCGTTTTGCCGTTGTTTCAGACCTTCATTTTTATGATAAAAGTCTTGGCACCGGCGGTAAAGCCTTTCAAGAATACCTGGACGGCGACCGGAAACTCCTGTCTCAGAGTGAAGAAATAATTGCAGCGGCTATGGAAAAGATTTCAAAGGAAAAGGTAAGGTTTGTGCTTGTTCCCGGAGATCTCACCAAAGACGGTGAACGGATCAACCACGAAGGCGTGGTCAAAACCTTGAAAAACCTTGAATACTCAGGGCTCAAGGTTTATGTGGTACCGGGAAACCACGATATCAACAACGGCGCCGCCGTTCAATATGCAGGGGATGACACAAAGCCGGTTTCTTCCATCAATGACAAGGATTTTGAAGTCCTGTACCATGAATTCGGCTATAATGAAACCCTTGCCCGGGATAAGGATTCTTTGAGCTATGTCCTGGAACCTGAAAAGGGCCTGTGGCTTCTGGCTCTCGATTCCTGCAAATGGAAGGAGAACAAGCCCCTGGACCATCCCCTCATCGGCGGGGCCTTTTCCGCCTCAACCCTGGCCTGGATCGAATCCCAGCTCATCCTGGCCAAAAAAGAGAATAAAGCCGTCCTGGCCTTCATGCACCACGGGATCATGGAACATTATCCGGCCAATGCAAAATTTTACGGGCAATATATTGTCGATGATGCGGAAACCGTCTCAAATCTCCTGGCTGCCTACGCGGTTCGCCTGGTGTTTACAGGCCATTACCATGCCCAGGATGTGACCAAAAAAGAATTCAAGGATTCAGGCGATTTCATCTTTGACATTGAAACCGGCTCCCTGGCAACGGCTCCCTGCCCCTACCGGGTGGTGGAGATAAGGAACGGACACCGGGCAGTCATCAAAAGTGTTTTCATTGACGCCATTCCGTCCATGAAGGACAAATTTGCCGGATACGCCCGGGACTTTGTCTTTAACGGAACCGTTACCATGGCCAATGCCAGGCTCGATAAATATTGGGTGTCCAAAAAACAGCAACCCCTGATCACCGGCCAGGTGGCCCAGGCCTATTGCGCCCATCTTCGCGGGGATGAAAAAAAACCGGACCCCGTCATCAACCCGGAAGGCTTCGGGATATGGCTCAGGTTCATCACCTGGATGCAGAAGGATCTGATCAACGGCTGGTGGACGGATCTTCCGCCCCGGGACAATAACCTGACCATTGACCTGGCTACAGGAGCGGTGAATTGACCCTTCTGAAAAAAGCCTGGTATCCGGCCGTCCTGCTCCTGGTCATCCTGCCGGTTCTTTTTTCCTGTTCCTCCAGGGACAAGGAGAGCTTCTCAGAGGCAGTATGGGCCGAGCGGGTCGAGGAAACCCGGATCCAGGATCTTTATGCGCCTCATCATGAAAACGGCCGGTTCTTTGCCCCCTGGATGAAAATGCCGGACAAGCGCTTTCGGGATGTGCTGGGATGGAAATTTTTTTCAAAAGAGGTGTATACAAAAGAGGAAAAAAGCTTTCTGCCCTCTATGATTCCCGGTACAGCCGAAAGAATTGCAAAAACTCAGGGTGATTTTATCCTCTGGATCGGGCACAATACCTTTTTAATCCGCCTGGGGGACGCCTATTTTCTGACGGACCCCATTTTTTCAAAACGGGCCCTTCTTCCGGCAAGGCTGACCCCGCCGGCTTTGAGCCTGGAAGAGATCAACGCCTTTGCCAAAAATGTGAACATTATCATTTCCCACAATCATTATGACCACCTGGACCGGGACAGTATGGAAGCCCTTCCTGAACATGCCGCCGTATTTGTGCCCAAAGGTTTAAAAGACCTGGTCCTGGACATGAACAAAACCAATGTCGTTGAAATGGACTGGTGGGAAGAAGCCGAGCTGGATAAGGGATCAAAACTCGTCTGCCTTCCGGCCCAGCACTGGTCCATGAGGATCGGCCAGGGCCGCAATAAAACCCTCTGGGCTTCCTATCTTCTTGTTACGAATAGGGCCACCCTGTATTTTGGCGGAGATTCAGGCTATTTCAAAGGCTTCAGAGAAATCGGCAGAAAACTTCCAGGCATCGATTATGCCTTTATGGCCACCACGGCCTACCATCCCAGATGGTTCATGAATTACCAGCATATGAACATAGAAGAAGCAATCAAAGGGTTTGACGAGCTTGGGGCAAGGTTTTTCATCCCCACCCAGTGGGGCACCTTTCATCTCGGAAAGGAACCTGCCGGGTTTCCCGGACTGGACCTTTTGCGCCATATCAAAGACAGGGGGCTTGACCCGGCCCGGTTTAAAATTATGGACATCGGAGAAATCCTTGAAATCCGGATATAATTTTTCAGCAATATAAAGGAGAGACTCATGGCATGCACATTGGAGAGAGCCTTAATCGATAAAACCATTGAATTCCACGGCCACAACTGCCCCGGACTCACCATTGGCATCCGGGTGTCGGAACTGGCCATGGAAAAACTGGACATCTGCAATTCCACGACCCCGGTCTGCGTCACGGAAACCGATATGTGCGCCGTGGACGCGGTCCAGTTTCTGACCGGGTGTTCCTTTGGCAAGGGAAACCTGATCCACAAGGATTTCGGCAAAGCCGCCTTTACCTTTTATGACCGGGATACGCAAAAAGGATTCCGGGCCGTATTTAAAAATGAGTTTGCAGGAGACGAACAGGACCGCAGCATCAGGATCAAAAAAATACTGGAGGCGGACTTGAGCGACCTTTTTGAAACATCGGAAGTTCATCTTCCGCCGGTCAGGCCCGCCCGGATCATGAACAGCATTCCCTGCGCCGATTGCGGGGAAAAAACCATGGAATCCCGCATCCGGCTCTTTGACGGGAAAAGTCTGTGCATTCCCTGTTTTCAGAAGGTAGAACAGAAAATCTGATCAAAAGATGACGGACAAATATAAAAATTTTGCGGAATGGGGACAATATGAAATAGCGGATGAAGATTATACCATCCTCTTCTATCAGTTCGTTAATACGCTGAGAGAGGCGCTGCTGATTTTAAAGGTCGATTATAGTCGGCAGGTTGTAATTTTTAAGCCCTAGATAGGCTTTTTCAAACGCTTCAAAGGCCTCCGGCCCATCTTCAAAATGCGCTGTTTTCCCAATATCTTCAAGCACTCCGGCTGCTTTTGACAACTCACAGGCCGTGAGGTTGGCGGCTCCCCCCTTTATGGAATGGGCTTCCTGTTTCAAGGTGTCCGCATCTTTTGAAACAAGAGCCTGCCGGATTTTCGGGAGCTGTTCTCCCACGGTCCGGATAAATTCTTCCAGGACCTCCGTCAGAAAGTCCCGGTCATTTTCAAATTCTTTCAGGGCCTTTTCAAAATCAATGGGGTCCGTTGCAGGGGGCCTGTGTTTTTCTTCAGGGAGCAGCGGGTCTGTCCCGGTTTTTGAAGGGGTCCATTTGTTGATCATGGCGATGAGATCGGTTCTTCTTAAGGGTTTGGATATATAATCATCCATACCGGCCTCAAGACATTTATCCCGGATGCCGGAGACGGCATGGGCCGTCATGGCGACAATGGGAATCCTCATTAAACCGGAATCAAACCCGGTCCCCTGTTTTTCAAGATCCCGTATCCGTCGGGATGCCTCGTAACCATCCATGACCGGCATCTGGATATCCATGAGGACCAGATCAAATTTCCGGGTTTTGAATATGTCCACCGCTTCTTTGCCGTTTTGGGCCAGGACCATGTTAAATCCTGTCTGGGTGATATTTTTTTCTGCAATTTTCTGGTTGGTGGGATAATCTTCAACCAGAAGAATCCACACGGTTTGCCGTTGTTCGTCGGCAACGGAATGCCGGGTCACAAGATCTTTTGTATCGGCAGCTGATTTTTCAACGAGTCCGAGAACAGAGCCGATGGTCATTTTTAGATCATTTCGCTTGATCGGTTTGGACAAATATCCCTGGACTCCGATGTCCCTGCAGATCCGGCTGTCCCCGGTTCTGCCCATGGAGGTGAGGATGATAATGGGAACAGCGCCCTTGTTTTTTCTGATGGCCCTGGACACCTCAAAGCCGTCCATTCCCGGCATTTGAACGTCCATTAAAACAAGATCGATGCTTTTTTCAGAGGTTGTTTTTCCAAAAAATTCAAGGGCCTGCTCTCCATTTTGTGCGGTAAAGGCGGAGCACCCGAAAAATTCCAGGTATTTTGTAAAAATATACCGGTTGGTGGGGTTATCATCCACAATGAGAATGTTCAACCCCTTTAAATCCACGGCTGAGGCCTTTGAAATTGGCGAATCCCCCTGGTGCGGACCGAATTGGACGGTAAACCAGAAGGTGCTCCCTTTTCCGGGCTCACTTTCCATTCCGATCTCCCCCCCCATGAGTTCCACCAGTTGTTTTGATATGGTGGTGCCAAGTCCTGTTCCTCCATATTTCCGGGTGGTTGATCCGTCTGCCTGGGAAAAGCTTTCAAAAATGAGGTCCTGTTTTTCCTTTGGGATTCCGATACCCGTATCTTTGACTGAAAATTTCAAGAGCACCTGGCCATGGTCTTCCCCCAGTTTTTCACCCTTAAGGAAGATTTCCCCTTCATGGGTGAATTTTAAAGCATTTCCCACCAGGTTCATCAGGATCTGTCTCAATCGTCCCGGATCTCCCAACACCTGAGCAGGGATATCCGGCTCAAGATAGGAAATCAATTCAAGCCCTTTTTTCTCGGCCCTGACGGCAAGGGAAGCGGCAAGTGACTCGATGGTCTGGAACAGATTGAAGGGGATCTCCTCCAGCTCCAGCTTGCCGGCCTCTATTTTTGAAAAATCCAGGACATCATTGATGATTCCCAAAAGCGCATCCGCCTCATTGGAAATGGTTTTTAAATAGGTCTGCTGCTGATCATCGAAGTCGAAATCCATCATCAGTTCGGCCATGCCGATGACCCCGTTGATGGGGGTGCGGATTTCATGGCTCATATTGGCAAGGAATTCGCTTTTGGCCCTGGTTGCCTGCTCTGCCTGGTCCCTGGCCTTGCTCAAGGCTTCCTCGGCCATGACCCGCCGGGTAATATCGGTGATAAATGCAAAAGAACCCTGAAATTCATTGTTTTCATCAAAAATCGAGGTCGAATCCAGATTGGCATAGAGCCGTTCCTTGTTCTTTTTGATAAAGGTCAGCTCATAATTACGGGATTGGGTAAGGGCCATTTTTGAAAATTGTTCCTGCAGGAGCCGTTTACTGTCCTGATCCACAAAATCAATGGGAGAGAAGCCGAACAGCTCCTGTTCGTCATAGCCCAGCATCCTGCAGATGGCCTGGTTCACATCCGTGGTCTGCCGGTCTTTTCCAATCTGCCAGTATCCTACCGATGTGGTCTCTATGAGGCGCCGGTATTTTTCTTCCCGGATCTTGAGATTGTCCAGGGCCTGTTTTCTTTCAATGGCAATGGCAATCTGACTGGAAACAGCGATGAGAATATCCAGATCTTTTTTTGTAAAATACTCGGGATCGGAATAGCTATAGGCCGATATCAGGCCGATGATCCGATCTTGAATCATCAGCGGAGCCCCCAGCCAGACCAGGGGAACCGTCCCGATGACGGTCTTTTGATCGCTGCGCAGTTCCAGCATTTCCCGGGTCAGAAGCAGGGGTTTTCTCCCGAAAATCACTTCGCCGGAAAGGGATTTTAAACCGGAGACTTCTTGTATTTCCTTAATCTCTTCGGAAAGTTCATCAACCTCATAGACAATATGGATCAGGTCCTTTTTTTCATGATAAATGCCGATGAAGAAATTGGACAGGCACATGATTTCGTTGAGGCTTTTATGAATGGATCTGTAAAGATCCTCAAGGCTGGGAGTGGTGGTGACGGCATTGGAAATATCAAAAAGCGTTGTATTGATTTTTTCCGCATAATTTCTTTCATTGGCTTCGATCTTGAGATCAATGTTTGCCTTCTTAAGCTGGGAAGTTCTTTGTTCAACCATCTGTTCAAGGTTGTCCCTGTGTCGAGTAAGTTCGTCTTCCAGGGCTTTTTTGTCGGTCTTATCCCTTACCACTCCCATAAATCCAATGACCTGATGATGAATATCCTTTTTCAGGGAAATGGATATCTCGCCATAGAGCCGCCGTCCGTCTTTATGGATCAATTCACACCCGAACTCCTTTTCAGGGCTATGGGTGGAATATACCCGATTGAACACATCCATCATCTCAGCAGCAGATTCCTTTGCCACAAACCGGGTATAATTCATATTGGTCAGTTCATCGGCCGAATATCCCAGCATATGGGACAAAACCTTGTTAAAAAAGACCAGGTTTCCCTTAAAATCCACTTCATAATAAGCATCTTCTATGTTTTCCAGGATCGCCCTGTATTTTTCTTCGCTCTGCCGGAGGTGCTGTTCCGCACTGGCCCGTTCTTCAAAAATAATATCCAGGTCTTTTTTGACGATATTCAGGGCAAGGAACACTTCCTTATAAGGGTGGTCTTCTTGTATTTTGTCGGAAGAAAGCCCTCTTTCATCCCAGTTTAATGATCCGATATGTTTCAGCAATTCGTCCCGGAGGTCATCGGGGCTGATGGTTTCGTCCGGTTTTCCCGCCCGGATATCAGGAAGATGTTTTTCCTTTTCAATTATCTTTAAGGTCTGGTCCAGGTTGTCTGCAACAATGACCTTAAACGGCGCCAGCATACGGCTCATCTTGATCACGGTTTTCATCAGGGCGTTCACCCCTAAAAGAACCGTCAGTCTGCAAGGCGTTTTTTTATTAAACTCCACCAACCGCTTTCTATATATTTGCCTGGCCTTCCAGGTCGTATTTTCAAGTTTCCCCCAGTTCATTACCTTGAAGTATCCGGCTTTTTGGGAGAGCCCGCCCTCTTCCGGAAATCCTGCCGGAATCCCCTTTGAGTTGAGCACGGTAAGGGCGGCCGTGACGGCGGCAGTATAATCATCCACAGCCTTCATGGGGATGCCGGGTTTTTTCAGAAGAATACCCACATTATAGACGTTCTTTAAAATCATGGGGGCGTTAAACAGCCAGAATCCGGACAAGCAGCCGGCATCAACTTCTTTCAGGGTCAGGGTCGAATGCCGGACCCGGACCTCTCTGGAGGGGATGCCGGTGACCCCGCTGTTATCACGGATTTCAACATAAGGCTTGCCAGCGAGACCCACGGCTTCCAGATATTTTTTATGCATGGCGTGAAAAGCCGTTATTCCCTCAGGGCTTAAGGGACCTTTGGGAACGGTATATACGATTCTTTCACCGATCAGGGAAAAACTTGAAGAATAATTGTGCCCAAGGGGAACTGCTGTCCATTCAGGATGTGTTGTTACCAGAAGCCCGGTGACCGGGCATATGTTTTTAGATTTAGAGCCGTTTTTTTCCATAATTTATGGATGTTGTATGCCTTCCAGGCTGTTTTGGACATTTTTGCGATTCACCATAGCATATAAAAAATACAAAAAATATGTATAACTAATTTTTGTCACCGAGAATTGCTGATGGGTAACTTCCTTGTTTGACAAGGCAAATGAAACATGATAATTGCCAAGACGCAACCAATGTCTGTCGGGCGGAATCCCGCCGGGCAGGCGCCTATAATAACCGGGGGATAAGATGAAATCAGGATGGATGGGAATACTGGCCGTATTATGTATGGCAACTCAGGTCTTCGCAGCAGATGCCACAGTGCTGAAGACCGATAAGGACAAGATCAGTTACATACTCGGCATCAATATGGGGAATCATTTTAAAAGAGACGCCATTGATGTCGATACCGACATGCTCATGAAAGGGTTCAAGGATGCCCTGTCAGGAGCAAAACCCTTGCTTAACGATGAGGAAATGGCCTCTGCCATGACCCTATTTCAAAAGGAAATGATGGCAAAACAAACGGAGAAGATTAAAATGGCCGGTGAAAAAAATAAAAAGGCGGGGGAAACCTTTCTTTCGGAAAATTCAAAAAAGGATGGGGTCATCACCTTGAAAAGCGGCTTGCAGTATAAGGTGATCACAGAGGGAACCGGCAAGATGCCCAAGGAGTCGGATACGGTCACCACCCACTACCGGGGCACCCTGGTGGACGGCACTGAATTTGACAGCTCTTACAAACGGGGAGAGCCGGTTTCTTTCCCGGTCAACGGGGTGATTCCCGGCTGGACTGAAGCCCTTCAGCTCATGAAAACCGGTTCCAAATGGCAGCTTTTCATACCTTCCGATCTGGCCTATGGGGAAAACGGTCCGGAACCCATAGGGCCCAATGCAGCTCTTATTTTTGATGTTGAACTGATTTCCGTGGCCGAATAAAAAAGGCCTTGGCGTTTTCAATGGATTCATACAGGACCGGTACCACCACCAGGGTCAGGACCGTGGCCAGCATCAGGCCGAAAATCACCACGCTGGCCATGGATTTCCACCACTGGCTGGACTCGCTGGCCAGTGTCATTTCCATGACATGAAAATCATAGCTGATGCCCGTGACCATGGGCAAAAGCCCTAGGATGGTGGTGACGGCCGTCAGAAAAACCGGTCTTAACCGGGTGGCCCCTGCCAGAAGAACCGCTTCCCTGGCACCCAGCCCTTTTTCCCTCAGCCTGTTGGTATAATCTATGAGAACAATGGCGTTGTTCACCACCACACCGGCAAGGGAGATGATGCCGACCCCGGTCATGATGATGCCGAAGGGCGATTTAATCACGGCCAGGCCCCAGAAGGCCCCGCCAAGGGACAGGACCACGGAAATCATGATGATGACCGGCTGGATCACGGAATTGAATAAGGTCACCAGGATGAGGAAAATCAGAAACAGGGCAATGGCAAAGGCCTTGCTCAAAAACGCCTGGGACTCTTTCTGCTCTTCATCTTCTCCCGTGAATTTATACCGGTATCCGGGCGGAAGCTCGACCTTTTTCAAGAGTTCCATGGCCGCCATTCTCGCAACGGTTCCGGTGGTCTTGGCCTCATCCACATTGGCCTTGACCGTGACCACGCGGTCATGGTTTTTCCGGACAATATCCCCAAGGGTCACCTTATACCCGATGGAGGCCAGGGTGGTCAGCGGCACCAGGTTTCCCCCGGGCGTCGGGATCATGAGCTTGTGAAGAACATCGGCCACCTGGCGGTCGGATTCGGTCAGCTTGACAACAATGTCGTAATCTTCATCCCCTTCATAAAAGGTTGATACATCCAGGCCGTTATAGGCGGTTTTCAATGCAAAGCCGATGGCGCTGGTGGTGAGGCCGAAGAGGGCGGCTTTCTGGCGGTCAATGATGACTTCCACGCTGGGAAGGCTGCCCTGGTAATCATCCCGGACATCTTTGACATGGGGGATGGCTTCCACTGCCTTTTTCATGGTTTCTGCGATTTTACTTAAAACCTCAAAACTGTCACCCGAAATTTCGATGTTAATGGGCGGACCCGTGGGAGGCCCCTCCTGCTGCTGGTCCACCGTGATTTTAACACCGGCAATGCCTTTGACCCGCTGTCTCAATTCTTCCAGGTCATCCTTGGTGGGGGATTTTCGGTGTTCAAAATCAATAAACTGGATCCCGATATGGTTGGGAAGATTGGAATCAAATATGGAGGCCCCTGCATTCTGAACGACTTTTGAATACATATGTTCGATATTATTGATATTGCTCGGCGCCATGAATTTGGTGCCGTCGGCATTTTCATGCTCCTGAAGCCCCAGGGCTTCGGTATAATCGCCTTCGGGCCGGCCGGTGATGGCCATTTCAACCTTTTTAACGGTTCGGTCAATATATTGGATATCAGCCCCTTCCGGGATATCGATATTGACATACACGGATATGGGATCAATGGCCGGGAAAAGCTCCACAGGTTTTTCAATTCCGATCCGATACAGCCAGACCATGAAAAAGATGACCAGCATGGCAAAGGAGCCCGCTAACACGGAGAACTTGTGATCCATGGCCTTATTGAGCAGCTTTGTGTAGGAGGTCAATACCAGGCCTTTGATTTCGATTGGTTTTTCGCCTTCAGCTTCGATCTCCCGGGCCGTTAATGCGTTGCCCGTATTCAGGGGTTTGGCCTTCATGAAAAAGGCGCACATGGCCGGATTAACGACCAGGGCCACAAAAAGGGAAGAGGTCAGGGTAATG
>JAABTB010000304.1 GCA_011390085.1 Desulfobacula sp. | reverse complement strand
CACAAAGGCAATATGCATCTTGGTTTTTTTGAATAATTCCATGGCCTTAACTGCCGGCGTGGTTTCGTAGACAAAAAGGGGGGGTCTGCATATTTCCTCAAGACCAAAGGGTTTTCCCTCCATGATGAGTGAAAGCAGGTCCTTTCCCCTGATCACCCCCGCAATATTTTCAAACCGGTCCCGGGCCAAGGGATATGACGAATACTTATGCTGTGCGATCTTATGCTTTGTTTCCTCCGGGCTTTCGTTCAGGTTGAGCCAGACAATGTCCGCCCTGGGGGTCATCAGAACGTCTACCCGGCGGTCGGCCAGGCGAAAGACCCGTTCAATCGTATCCTGTTCAAACTCTTGAAAGGTTCCGGCCTGGGTTCCTTTGTCAATCAGAAGCTTTATTTCCTCTTCCGTCACGGCCGATGCGATGGTCGCTTTGAAACCAAAAATACGGAGGGATAAATTTGTGGAGCTGCTCAGCAGAATCACCAATGGATGTGCCAGCCGTGAAAGGAGATTTATGGCCGGCGCCACCAGGCAGGCCAGATTTTCCGGATCATTTAAAGCGATCCGCTTCGGAATCAGTTCTCCCAGGATCAAGGATAAATACGTGATGCAAACTACCACGATCGTAACACCGATGGCTTCGGCATAGGGCGCAAACAAAGGGACACCGGCAAGGCGGAAGCCTATCCCCTCGGCCAGGGTTGCCCCGCCGAAGGCGCCGGCCAGAATTCCGATAAAGGTAATCCCGATCTGTATGGTGGATAAAAAACTATCCGGTGAATTGGCAAGCTTAAGTGCGATGGCCGCCCTTGCATCGCCTTCTTGTGCCATTTGTTCCAGCCTGGTCTTCCGGGCCGAGACAAGGGCCAGTTCAGACAAGGCCAGCAACCCGTTCAAGACAATCAGAAAAAGTATTAATCCTATTTCAAGCCAAATGATATCCATATGATTCATCCCTAACCTTTCAAGGCTTGCCTGTTTTTAAGATGCAAGCCCGGTACCCAACTGGTGGAAGCGCTCAGTTTGCCGATTGCAGCGCGGCAATCCGGGATTCCAGCGGCGGATGACTGCTGAGCAATGCCGTCATACCCCTGCCGGAGATCCCGCTGGCGGCAATTTCTTTGGGCAGCTCCCCCGAGCCCAGGCTGCCGAGGGCGCGCAGGGCATCAATCATGGGTTGCCGGTCGCCCATGAGTTGGGCTGCCCCCATATCGGCCCGGTATTCCCGCTGACGGGAAAAATACATCACCACAATGCCGGCCAGGATACCGAACAGAATTTCAAATACAATACTGGTAATAAAATACCCCATACCGGGACCGCTCGATTCCTCATCATTTTTGCGCAGAAAGCTGTCCAGGGCATAGGCTGCGGCCCGGGACAAGAATATCACAAAAGTATTAACCACGCCTTGGATCAAGGTCAGGGTCACCATATCCCCATTGGCGATATGGGCCACCTCGTGGGCCAGAACCGCTTCCACCTGCCGCCGGTTCATCCCTTGCATCAGGCCGGTGGACACCGCCACCAGGGAATTGGTCCTGCTGGGGCCCGTGGCAAAGGCATTGGGCGCCCCTTCATAAACCGCAACTTCCGGCCTGGGCAGCCCCGCCTTGCCGGCCAACCGGCCAACAGTGTCCAACAACCAGGCCTGATCCAGATTGCCGGGCTGCTCAATGACTTTAGCTCCGGTGCTCCATTTGGCAATGGTTTTGGACATCAAAAGCGATATAAAGGACCCGCCGAAACCGATCAAAGCGGCAAAGGCCAGCAGCATCCCCATGTTAAGCCCATTGGCGGTCAGGTAGCGGTCAATGCCGAGAATGCGGGCACTGACCGACAATACCAGCATCACCGCAATATTGGTCAACAAAAAGAAAACAACTCGTTTCATCTCAAGCCTCTATGCCTTCCAGTTTCCACTCCCGGCTTCCCGCAGGAGCTGCAAAGGTCCAGGCCTCATCAAATTTCACGGAATTTTCAGAATCTCCCCGCACAATTTCTCCGGATTTTTCATCCACGGTATAATCCAGCAGATTGGCGGTAAACCGGACCGTAACAAAAATTTCACGGTCCTGGACCCCGGCAGCCATCAGTTCAACATTCCGAACGGCAATGTTTTCGAGGCGATTGAGCCGGCCCTGCTGTTTGAGATCTTTAAAATGCTGCTCATATTCCTCCAGCAATTGATCCCCCACAAAGGGCTTCAGCACCGAGGCATCCCGACGGGTCCATGCGGCCTGAATTTTGAAAAACAGGTCCTGGGCTGTTTCTTTAAATGCATCCGGATCAAAACTGCCGTCAACGGCCCAGATTTCTCTCACACCGGTGACCAGGGGGTCTTCCACCATATTATCCTGTGTCTCCCGGGAAGCACCCGGGCCTGAAAAAAGCCGGGAGGAGGGATTCTGATCCGTTGAAAAGGGTGATCCGGTATTCCCTGCAAGGGCTTTCCGACGGGCAAACCATTTGTAAGCGAAATAAGCGACACCCGCCAGGAGAAGGATCTCAAACAGCCCGAATCCACTCCCGCCAAAGCCGCCCGCACCCATGCCATGGGCTGCTCCACCAAAGAGCATACTGCCCAGAAACCCGCCCATAATGCCGCCGGCCAACCCCCGGGTAAAGGACCCGCCCATGGGACTTCCTACTGCTCTTGGCGCCTGGGTTTGGGCTGCCGGTTTTGATACGGACGGTGCTCTTTTGAAGGACCGCCCCCCGCTCCGTACCCGGGCATCGGCAACCTCCATGAATCCGGCTATGATAAAAAATACCATCACCGCTAAAACCGTCAGGGTCATTTTGGGTCTTGAAACTCTCAGCATTACATTTCCTCCATTGTGTTGTTTTGAGTCGGCCTGAATGCATTCATCCGGCCCTGATTTGTCATCTTAATATATCATATTCCTTTTATTTTCAAGCATTACCGGCAATCAAGAGCCGATATGCTTTAAAATCAAATCATCGTCAATCCACCACCCTGCCGGATATTGCTTCCCGTTTCAATGGCTTGCCGACGTGTATCCAACGGCTCACCAGAGAAAGTCCGATGGAACCCAGAATGATGGTTCCAATAACCCCCAAAGACACAGGGGTGGCGATGTGAATGAATTTCAGCAGAAGCATTTTGGCGCCGATAAATACCAGCACCAATGACAATCCGAATTTCAGGTAGCGGAAATAGTCTATGGCACCGGCCAGGGCAAAATAAAGGGATCTCAGCCCCAGAATGGCAAATACATTGGAGGTGAACACAATAAATTCTTTTGTCGTGATGCCGAAGATCGCAGGAATTGAATCCAGTGCAAATATAAGGTCCGTGGTCTCCACCATGATGAGTACCAGAACGAGAGGGGTAAACATGCGGCAGCCGTTGACAATGGTGACAAAACGCTGTTGATCATAGGAAGGGGAGATGGGCAGAAATCTTCGGGCCAATCGCATTAAGATATTTTTTCCCGGTTCCACACTTTCTTCTTTGGCAAACAGCAGTTTGATGCCGCTGAAAAC
>JAABTB010000303.1 GCA_011390085.1 Desulfobacula sp. | reverse complement strand
AGACTTGTATTGTTAAGGTATACCAGAAAATATTGATCGTCCTTAAATTTTAACAGGTATTATTTCATTAAATGAATATCGATATTTACAATACGCTTCGCGACAGAATCATCTATCTTGACTATGCACCCGGCCATATGCTCAAAGAACAGGAGCTTGCCGGGGAATTCGGTATCAGCCGGACACCGCTCCGTACGGTTCTGTTTCGCCTTGAATGGGAGCACCTGGTAAAAACCCTGCCCCGGACCGGAATCCTTGTCATGGAGCTGGAATTGAACACCATTACCCATGTCTTCCAGGCAAGGCTTGAACTCGAATCCGTCATCGGCACCATGGCGGCAGAACGGTTTACAAAAGATCATTTCAGCCGATTGGACGAGTTGATGCTGGAATGTGAGCGCCAGTTTGACCCTAGAAATCCAAAGACCTTGGCCTCTCTGGACATGGACGTCAAACGGCTTTTCTATGACGCCGCAGCCAATCCTTTTCTTACGGAGATATCTGAACGGCTCTATTGCCTGACCTTTCGGCTCTGGTATTTTAACCTGTTGAAAATGAACGCTGATGAATGGAACGCCGAAGTCATCAGTATCAGGGAGGACCTGCTTTCTTTGTCCGAACTGCTCAGAGCGGATGCGCCGAAAATGGTCGGAGAGGCAAGGAAAGATCATCTGTTGAAGCATTTAAAAAGAATCAGATCCAAATTCTTAAACCTTTCTGCTACCCATTGACCCGATATCCCAATTCGGAATATACTGACTGCAGTTATACATTTAAGGCCCTAATAGCTCGTTAACCCTGGGAGGAGGATAAAATGGTCCCGACAATTAAAAAAATTCTTTATGCAACAGACCTTTCCGACACTGCGAAATATGCTTTTGGATATGCCGCCGATATGGCAAAACATTATGACGCCATGATTACCATTGTCTATGTCATGGAGAGTATGAACACCATGATTGAAAACCAGGTCAGGGATATGGTCGGAAAAGAGAAATGGGAATCCCTGAAATCAGAAAAAATGAATTATCTGAAACAAAAAATAAAATCTAAAATTGAAGACTTTTGTACGGACATGGAATCCAAAATCGATTCCTGCAGTCTTCTGGTAGAGGAAATAAGAATCCCAAAGGGAAATCCGGCGGAAGAAATTCTGAATGCCTCTAAAGAAATCAATGCGGATATGATTGTCATGGGAAATTACGGCCATAATATCCTCCAGGAAGCACTGATCGGTGGGAGCGCGAGGACCGTGGTCAAAAACAGTGAGGTACCGGTCCTCCTTATCCGGGTTCCCAAAGCATAAATCAACCAAGCCCTCAGACGATTATCCGTCTGCTGCAGACCCCTGTACAGGCAAGGATTTATCCCTCCCGAACCATCTCCATGTGAGGGATGCCATCCTCCAGATAAACGTCTGAGGCTTTTTCAAAGCCGTAAACGGCATAAAACCTCTCTAAATAAGCCTGAGCACTTATTTTGATACCCATACCCGGCCAGGTCCGGCAGGCCTGATCCACTGCCTGTTTCATCATGAGATGACAAAGCCCCTGCCCCCGGTTCTTCTTTGAAACCACCACCCTTCCAATACCGGGTCGATCAAAACTCAGGCCGGGCGGCAGAATTCTTAAATATGCAACCAGTTCTCCATTTTCATTTCTTCCTGTCAGATGGACGGTATCAGGATGCCGGTCTTTTTCATCCAATTCTCTATAAGCACAATTCTGCTCCACTATAAACACGTCCACCCTCAACTTTAGCAGCTCATACAATTCATCGGTGCCAAGCCTCTCAAATGTTTTGATTTCCCATTCAATCATTTGTATTGCTTTTTTCCAAGGGGTTCTTATTTTTTTCTATATGAACAGGAATAAATGCCCTGTTGAATCATCTGAATGATAACGAAATGATTTACGGATCATAATTATTCGGATTTATACTGGCAGTGCCGGTGATTGCACTTTCTTTTTATATTTACAGCCTGAACCTCAATGACCAGTGCGAGATTGATCTTTCCTGAATTCATCCATGGACCGGCCCCTTATGGCTTCAGCGATCTCAAAGACATAATCATAAATATGAAGCCCTTTGGAGGAGGCAATGATTTCACCGTTCTCAACCCCTATCTGGGCTGCACAATATTGTTTCATCATTTCAATGGCGGCCAAGTTGGCCGGAAACCCGCCGAATAAATCCCAGGAACGGAAATAGGGGAAAAAATGCAGCTTTCCGTCCTGGATCCGGGTATCAATATGGCGGAGGCAGGGGGGATCTAAAAGAACCATGTCCGAAGGCTGGCCCACCTGAAGTATCATCTGATTGTTCCGGTGTCCCTTATTTTTATAGGTCCAGATCATGAGTTCCATCTGGTTGATGAAATAGCGTCCGTCCGCTTCGATTAAAATATTTCGGTCTGCCCAGATTTCTTTTTCCTGGACCAGGATATTGCTCAGCCGTTTAAACTCATCCGGCAGATAGGCCAGATCACATTTGCAGATCCGCTGTCCATAGGTATAGGACTCCCCTTCTTTTTCCTCTCCCGTCATCAGGTAAGGCAGATAGTCATCCAGATAATGCTCATCCACCGGGTCCGGGAACCCCAGGAGAGGATTTACCTTGGGTAGCAACGGAATAGTGGCGGGGTGGGTGATATGAATGGTGATATAATCAAATTCAAGCCGCTTCTGCCCTTCAAAGGAACCCCGGTCAATGGCAAAGGACCGACCCTGTTCCACACACCGGTAAAGGGTCTGAAACCATGCGTCCGAAAGGCTTGTGGCTTTTATAAACAGCGGTTGCAGCATAGATTGCTCCTTGTATTATTTCTCCTGTTCTTCAAGCTTCATTCTATATACTTTAATCTCCATGGAGGCAACCTTAAACCAGTTTCCCATCCCTGACCAGGACCCTTCCATCCACCATCACCAGATTGACATCAGCGGCTTTTGCAGAATAAACCAAGCCGGAATAGGGATCATACATGGGGGTCATATGGGGCCGGGCCGTATCCACCAGGATAATGTCCGCCCTTTTTCCCTTTTCAATGGACCCAGTGACGGTATCCAGCCCAATGGCCTTTGCCCCCTCAATCGTGGCCATCCTCAGGGTTGTCCGGGCATCCATGACACAGGGGTCCAGCAAAGCCACCTTGTGCAGTTTGGCCGCGGTATCCATTTCCGAAAAAAGATCCTGGTCATTGTTGGATGCACACCCGTCGGTTCCCAGCCCGACAGGCACCCCCAGTTTAATGAGCTTTGGAATGGGAGCTATGCCCGAGGCAAGCTTCATATTGGATTCAGGGCAATGGACAACCTTGGCACGGGTTTTCTTTATGATATCCATGTCATTCTCGCTGATCCAGACCGCATGAACCAACAATGTATTTGAATCAAGTATGCCTGCGGATTCCAGATATTCAACTATGGTCATGGATCCGAGCCCCTGAATCAGATTCTTTTCGTTTCTGGTCTCCGCCACATGGATCTGGAAAAGGACACCCAGATCATTGGCTGCTTTTTTGGCCGCCGTGAGGGTTTGTTTTG
>JAABTB010000302.1 GCA_011390085.1 Desulfobacula sp. | reverse complement strand
GAAAATCGACCAGTCTTGTTCCTACCATGGGGGATTGTTTTTCAAGCCGTATGCCCACATATTTGACCTGACCGTCCACAAAATCTCCGACATCGG
Organism: Desulfobacula sp.; assembly: GCA_011390085.1. Classification (GTDB taxonomy): domain Bacteria; phylum Desulfobacterota; class Desulfobacteria; order Desulfobacterales; family Desulfobacteraceae; genus Desulfobacula. Next base: position 2,030 of record JAABTB010000302.1, on the reverse strand, counting down.
CGGCGCCCGGGACCTGAATGAGCTTTCGGATGGTATTCACCACCTCGATTTCAGGATTGATCACCGTATCGATATGGGGGTTATCTTTTTTAAACCGGTCATGGTAGGGATCAAAATCGGCATCTCTGATCCGGGCCAGCTTTCGTGTCGTGGGTGAAATCAGATTGGCCATGAGGCAGGCCACAAGATTGGTTTCATCGCTGTCGGTGACGGCCAGGAGAATTTCAGCGTCTTTGATGCCGGCATCCATCAAAATTTTCGGGTTGCTGCCGGAGCCCACAATGGTTTGGACATCCAGATCTTCTGCAAGGCGCCGGACAGCCTCGGGGTTCTTGTCAATGACAATGACGTGTTTGTTTTCCGAAGAAAGCCGGCCTGCGATGTTGTACCCGACCTCGCCGGCCCCCACAATGATAATCCTCAAATAGACGCTCCTGTCTTTATGATAACGATTTGGCGCCTAATTTACTAAATCACTCAAAACCTGTCAACAAAGGAGAAAGATAAGATTCAGGGTTTTGGGTAATCCTGAAGGGCAGGGGTTTGTTTGGGATGGATCTTTCGGGTTACAGGGCTGCCAGTTTATAATTGCCGGCAATGAAATTATCCGCCACCCATTTCACACTATCTTCCGTTGTCATGAGCATATCCATCTGGCGGGTAAAAAGAAGGAGGCGGCCCAGGATATCCAGCCGGTCCTGAATCAGGAGGCAGGGATATTTCTGAAACCTGGCGTCGACTTTGTCTTCTTTAACATCCACGGTAAAATCAAAGGATTTGAGGATCAGGGCGATGGCCCGGACCCGCCTGTTCCTTTTAATGTCATCGGCGGCGCCGCCTTTAAAGGAAAAGGAGATATAGTTTTTATTGACCGTTTCTCCGCAGTAGGCATCCACAACGGAATAATGATATCCCACCCGTGAGCTGAAATTCAGGTATTTGTCTGCGATGATGGCATAACTTCTGTCGCCGAAACGGTCACCCACATGGCCGGGAGAAAGCATCTGTTCCTGCATGACGGACAAAAAACCTGAGAAATTGACCGGTTTCGGCTCACGGGTGTCGAGATCCTTATGGAGCATGCCCTTCATCAGGGCCAGAAAAGGGACGGATTGGATCTGATCCAGGGACACCATGCCCTGGCAGGTATTTTCAGTTGCCGGATCACCGGATTCATCGGAGCCCTCCGGTTTCATTCCGCTGCCCAGGTCAATGAGGTGAAGATCAATGGGCAGCGGGGCTGAGAGGCGGAAAGAACATTTATCCCGTTTGGATGCCATGTCACTGACATTGAACATTTCAATATATGAATATTCATGGCAGAAGCGGGCGATATCATGGAGGGTTTTGCACCCGGCCGGGGTAAAATCCGGGGATTTGGGATTGATGAGATAAAGGGGCAACATGAGTCCGGCTATTTTTTTAAGGTGTTCGTGGACAGGGGTCCCCTCCATATGAGCTTCCTGTTTTTCAACCGCAGCCACCAGTTCCGTCACCACCCCTTGGTAAACTCTTCCGCTGTAGCCGTCCACCGTGATTTCCATCCCATGGGGAATGTCCCGTAATGCAGCAGTCGCACCAAGGCCCATGAGGGTCGGCACATCAAATTCCCGGGCAAGGGCGGCCATATGGCCGCTGATGCTGCCGGACTCTGTAATGATGGCGCTGCATTGCCGCATGACCAGGGTATATTCGGGAGAGGAGTGGTGGGCAATCAGAATTGCCTTGACGGGAAAAGAGGCAAGGTCTTCTTCGGATTTGACATGAAAGGCTGTTCCTGTGCCGATGCCCTGGGATGCAATCTCACTTTCTTCAATGATGACCCGGTAGCCGGATATGGGGTCGGGCCTTTTCCGGATGCCTTGTTCATGGAGTGTCCTTGAAAGGCCTGAAGCGGCGGAGGCAGGAGAAACGGCATTGATTTTCAAGGGTCGTGATTGAAGGATAATAATCCTGTCTTCCGGGTCAAGGGCCCATTCAATATCCTGGGCGCATTTGTAATGCATTTCAAGCTTTTGTCCGTAACCGGC
>JAABTB010000301.1 GCA_011390085.1 Desulfobacula sp. | reverse complement strand
GGTCGGTCAGGGCAGGTGCCGAGCGCTTTTCAATAGGTACGGAGGTCTCCCGGACGCCTTCCGCCATATTCTGTTCAACCGCTCTATTTCCGGTTCCGTCGGGATTTTCACGGGCATCCGTAGACGGGCGGTGGCAGACCAGTTGAACAGCCTTGTCGGATATGTCCCGGTTTAAAATCCGAAGTTCATCATTTTTTTCAACCATAAAGGTATCCGGCCGGATAATGCCGTCCACGGCATAGGGTCCAAGGCCCCATACGGCATTGATAAGGATATGGTCATCCAGAATATTGTAGGGATGGCGGGTGTACATGACCCCGCTGGCCACGGAATCCACCATCCGGATGCAGGCCACCGCCATGGAGAGATCCTCGTCCTGGATTCCCTTGGCCATCCGATAGGAGACGGAGCGGGGGGAATAAAGACTGGCAATAATGGCTTTATAGGCTTCGCTGATCCGGTCTAAAGTCACATTGAGAAGGGTCAGATATTGCCCTGCAAAGGACAACTCCCCGTCTTCCCCGATGGCGCTGCTTCTCATGGCCACCCGCACATCCGACGGAGATGTCGCCCATAAGGTGTCCATGGCTTTTTGAATTTCGGCCATGATCTCATCCGGAACCGGTTTGGATAAGATCAGGTCCGTGATCTCGCGGCTCAGGCGGTTGAGAAGGTCGATATCATGGATATCATCCGTGTCAATGAGGTTTTTCCGTTTCAGGATATCTTCCCTCAGATGGTTTGCGTCCAGAAAACCTTTAAAGGCCTTTGCCGTGACGGCAAATCCTTCCGGCACGGGGATATTCAGTCGATTTTGAATTTCACCGAGATTTGCACTCTTTCCTCCGACAAAGTCGGCATCCTTTTTCAAAATATCTTTGTAGGGGATGACGTAAAAAGGCGGTTCGCATTCATTTTTTTCCGTGTTCACGGATTTGATATCCTGGTTGATCTTCTCCAGAACCTGGTAGAGCTGGGGGTATTTGTTGCCTGACAGCACATTCAGGTTTTTTACCATTTTAAAGGTCTGGATCATGGACCGGATTACCTGGTTTTTGATATAGGAGGCGCCGAAGATATGGGTTCCTTTGAGTTTTTCCTCCATATCGGCCAGGATATTGAAAAGTTCTTAATTTGCCGAAAGGAGTTCTTTAAAAAGCGTGTATTTGAACCTGAACACGGCATTTGCTTCGGCATTGTCCTCTGATTGGTTTTTGCCCTCCTTCGCCTTGAGAAGCCTTGAGCGGATCAGCTTTTTAAAATTTCCGAGAATGGTCGGCATGCAAAACTCCTTTAAAAGGGTCATAAAAGATTATTGTGAAAGACGCAATCAAAAAACATGCCATTCTCTGTGATTTCTTGGGCTTGCCGATACCAAGGGCTTTTAACACTTTTGGCAATTTTAT
>JAABTB010000300.1 GCA_011390085.1 Desulfobacula sp. | reverse complement strand
GGCCGAGTTCAAATCCGTTTACAAGGGTTTGATCATGGGCAATTGCGGGTACACCAAAGAATCGGCAGAGGAGAGGATTTCAAAACAGGAGGCAGGCCTGGCCGCCTTCGGCCGTCCCTTTATTACCAATCCGGATCTCCCCCTGCGCCTGAAAAACAACTGGCCTCTGGCTCCTTTTGACGATATGTCCCTGTGGTATACGCCCGGAAAAGAAGGATATACGGATTACCCGCCCTTTGATCCGTCCGTATCCCAATAAGGGTTGGCAGGCTTTTATTTTTCCTGCCAGACCGGGATGCGTTTTTCAAAAAAGGCACTGACCCCTTCCTTGGCATCATGGGTCGTACAAAGACGGGCAAAGGCCTCGTTCATGAAAGCAAACTGATCCGCATAGCTCATGTCTTCGGACTGATAGAAGGCGGATTTGGCGATCTGAACGGCAATGGGGCTTTTCTGTGCCAGTTCTTCAGCCCAACGAAGGGCCTGGGATTCCAGCTCGTCCTTTGGGACAATCCGGTTGACCAGTCCAAGGGCCAGGGCTTCTTCAGCTTTGAGGAGTTTTCCGTAAAGCAGAAGTTCAAGGGCTTTTTTCCGGCCCACGCACCTGGCCACGGGAATGACGGGTCCGACACAGTTGAGACCCACGTTGATGGCGGTGAGGCCCATGCGGGCATTGTCTGCGGCAATGACCAGATCGGCCGCGGCAATGAGGCCCATACCGTTGGCTGCAGCCACGCCGTGAAGCTGGGCAATGACCGGGGTTTTGATTTTGGAAATCGTGATCAGCGGGGCTTCCATGTGCTCGATCCATTTCTGGTATTCCATGCCGGATTTGCCTTCCAGTTCATTGACATCAATCCCGGCGCAAAAGGCTTTGCCTGATCCTTTTAAAAGAATGACCCGGATGGAAGAATCTGCATCCAGTTCGCATAAAGCGTCCTTGAGTTCCGATGCCATCTGGCTGCTGAAGGTGTTCATGCTGTCCGGGCGGTTCAGGGTCAGGACGGCGACATGGGTTTCTTTTTTTTCAACGATCACCTGTTCAAATTTCATGATAAGGGCTCCTTTGTAAAGTTTGGCCGCAACGAAATTCAAGCTTTGATTCAAAATTAAAACAGGATGATTATTTCAGATAATGAAGGGAAAGAAAACAGGTTTTTGGTTCTATATTTTTTTCCAGGCCGGGTGTACGATATCTTGATCCAGGCGGATATGCATGTCCTTTAGGTTCCGGGGAATAACAAGGACAGATGCGGTTTCGGAATGCCCCATGGCATGGTATCGGTTTCTGAGGTCGGGAAAATCAGCATGTTTAAGCAGATAGGCCAGGGCTTCTATCCCTTGTTCCATGAGGTTTTTTTCTTTTTCTAAGGGGCCGGATTTAAAATACTGCTGGACCAGTCGTTCATATTCTTTTTTGGAAGCGGTTTCAATGCAGTGCCGGCTTGTGTCCAGAATAATTTCCATGGGCGAAGAGTCGAATTACAGTTTTTCAAATTTAGCCGGATATTCCCTGGCAAGATCTACATAAAGCTGTTTCCCATAGGTCCAGAATTCCTTATGCCGCTTTTCCACATCGCCGATAATCCCAAAGGGCACCCCGCCGGCAATTTTTTCATCCGGAACAATGGATTTCTGGGGAATAACGCAGCCTTCCGCCACAATGGCCCAGGAACCGATGACCACATCAAAGCCGATGACTGATCCGATTCCGATCACGGCATGGGATTTGATGGTCCTTCCGTGGATAATGGCCCCATGTCCGACCGTGACATGGTCTTCCAGTTCAAGAATGCCGTCGGGCCTGATATGGAGAACGGCATTCTCTTCTATGGCGGTTCCGTCTCCAATGATGATCCGGCCATAGTCCCCCCTGACAATGGCCCCGTGGCCGATATAACATTTGTCACCTATGGTTACATCACCGATGACCCTTGCAGAATCGCTCACATATGAGTTCTTTCCGATTTTCGGGATTCTTTCCCCATAGCGATATACGGCCATGACTATCCTTTTTTTGGAATCCTTTAATTGCTAAGATTGGTTTAGGTCTGAAGGATAGTTTCCAACCGGCTTTCAATATAAGCGCAGGCAGATTCGGCTCTTTCAAGACTCATGGTCGGGATGTCAACAGAAAGGCTTTTGATTTTGTCTTCCGGCATGTCGGTTATTTTGTTAATACCAAACACATCCACTTCGCCTTCATGGGGCAGAAGACCGCATCCGCCGACAACACCCAGAAATTCGTCATTGTAGAAAACAGGCACCACCAGTTTGAGCAGTCCGGCATCACATTCTTCAATTACCGGCTTTTTGCTTAGCCGGGCCTGGTTTGAAAGATTCATATGGGCCACGGCGCAGATGTAACTCTGACCTTTTTCAAGGGATTTAATCACCGGGCATAATGAATTGGACCAGTTCTTGTTGCTGGTGATCCGGATGCCGTCTGCATTAAATACGGAACTTTGAAGTTGATAGAGGGTGACCAGGTCTGATTCAAGATCGCTCCATTTTTCAATGGGTAAAATATCGGTTAATTGCATTTTTAGTTTATTCCTCTGCCTTTGTTACCAGGCCTGACATATAATGTGTTAAAGCTTCCTGCACAGTCCGCGCCGCAAGGGTCGCACAATGCAGATCTTTTTCCGGAAGTCGGCCTATGGTATTTAATACCGTTTCTGCGGTGACATCGGCCAGTTCATCCGGGTCCCGGCCCAGGGCCTCTTTTGCCTCTTCAAAGATCTGATGTTGAAGGTTATCGATAAATTCATCCAGCCGGCCCATGGTTAAAATTGCTTCCCGCAGCAACTACCGGGACCTGCGCATCCTTCGGCCTTTCCCGGCGATGACCCGCAGCAGGCTGTATCCTTGAATCCCGGCATGCTATTTTTAACCGGACCCGACATGGAGGAAGGGGCCGATATCTGTTTGGTCATATTGGTGCTGCCGCAGGATTGGCAGCAAGGCTGATCCTCAGCCCCGAAAATAAGGGTTTCCGTCAGCCTGCCGCAGTCCTCACATTTAAATTCAAATAAAGGCATGAGTGTCTCCTTTTACCAGTGGCCGTCCTTGTTGGCGCCCTGGGCGTAAACGGCCCCGCCCTGTTTGAATTTCTGAACCACATCAATGATCCGGCCGCTCTGGTCGCTCACCACTTTTACACCGGCGGCATCCAGGGTCTCGAAGGCGTTGGGGCCGCAGAAGCCGGTCAAAAGGACTTCGGCATCCTTGTCGCTGATCATGGCTGCTGCCTGGATCCCGGCCCCCTTAAAGGCGTTTTTATTGTTGTTGTTGTCAAAGGCCTCAAAATCAAGGGTTTCCGTATCCACGACAAGAATGTAGGCAGCGCGTCCAAATCTCGGATCGAGTTCGGAATCCAGGGTTTTCCCCTGGGAGCTGATCGCTATTTTCATTTTATGTTCCTCCTTGTACCGAATTAGACCTGTCCGCCTCCACCGCCGCAGACCTGGTCATTCTTGATTTCAGACAATCTGCCCGCAATGAGATCCTTTACCACAGGTTCGATTTCAATGCGCTGATCATCATGGT
>JAABTB010000299.1 GCA_011390085.1 Desulfobacula sp. | reverse complement strand
ATTATATCACCGGAGAAGCCGTCCGGAATGTGGGACCTGAAGCGGTTCGGCAGGACTTTGAGAGATTTCTGGTGGATAAAAAAGGCTATGACAGGCAAGACATCCGGGTGGACGAATCCCTTGTGGTCCAGTTCCAGGGGGAAGACTATCCCTCATCCATTGATCTTATTGTATGCTGCAATGGCAAGGCCTTTATGGCCGTCACCTGCGTGGCAGGATCCATCGGCTCCTATGAAAGGGAAATCCTGGCCGGCGCAAGGCTGGTCTATGAGTACCAGATTCCCCTGGCCGTTTCAACAGACGCAAGGGATGCCGTGATCCTGGATACCGTTTCCGGTAAAAACGCGGGAAAAGGCCTGGATGCAATTCCTTCAAAAACAGAAGCCCTTGAACGGATCAAAGCCATGGAATTCATACCGTTTGATGAAAACAGAAAGGAGCGGGAAATGATCATTTACCGCTCCTTTAACCTGGAAAAAATCAATAAATAGGCAGGCTAGGCCGAAGTCACTTCTCTGTTGCAGTGTTTGCAAACCGTGGCCCGCTTCTTGATAATCTCGGCACAATGGGGGCATTCCCGGGTATAATGCCGTTCGTGAAGCTGTTCAATGGCTTTGCTCACCCCTGCCTGAAGCACGGGGGTGGGAAATTTGTGATTGACCAGATGCTCAATGGCTTCCACCCCGCCCAGTTCCCCCACCATTTCCGCTGCCTTCAGCCTTGCCTTGGCAGGGATTTCCGCGTTCAGGCAGATCTTTAAAATCTCATCCCAATCCTTTGATATATAATAATCCGTCATGATGGAAAACGTCTTTTTCATGAGTTCTTTTCTTGCTTCCTCACGGATCAATACCTCATCATCCAGGATTCCGCCCTGGGCACCGACGGGGCTGAACACAGGCATATATTCGAAATTCTTCTGCCCCGGTTCATTGATGCACCGGTAGGATGCCGGTGCTTCCATGGTTTCTTCCAGATGGTCCCAGCCTTTTTTATAGCTGGGACAGTCATCGTTAAAACAGATAAACAAATAGGGAGATCCCCATCCCAGGCCGTCGCTAAAATTGATGGGCGGCACCTCCCACAGTGACATGGTCTTGTCACAGTGCGGGCAGTGGGGTTTTTCCATTTTAATATATTTTTCCAGCAATTCTTCTTTGGTTTCAAATGCCATTCGTATTCTCCTTTGGTAGTCGTGAATATTACGACTACCAAAGTAAGCAGTCGGAATCTTTTGTCAAACCGGTTATTACCCGATGACGGCCAGCACATCCCCTCTTGCAACCGAATCCCCACTCTTGCTATGAATGGCTTTGATGACGCCGGTCACGGGTGCGGGAAGCGCATTTTCCATTTTCATGGCCTCAATGACCACAACGGTTTCACCCTCGTTCACCATGTCCCCCACATTTCTTTCATATCGGATGATCATACCCGGCATGGGAGCCTTGATGGGTGTGCCATCGGTCACAACCGGTTCAACTGCCTTTTCCGGTGTGGGTTTGGCAGCCGCCGGGGCAGCCTTGGGTTTGGGCGGCGGCAGGGGAGATGCCGGTTTAGCCGGAGCAGCAGGCTTGATCGACCCGGAAGAGGCAGCGCTTGCCGGGGCCGAATGGACAGAGGTGATAAAGGGTGATCCGCCCACCTCATCCACGCCCACTTCAAAATAATCTCCATCCACAAACACGTTAAAGGTTCGGATATGGGGACTTTTTTCCGGGGCTTCTTTTATTTTGGATTTTTCAACCAGTTCCCCTTTCTTGGCCTTTTCAATCATTTCCTTTTGCCTTGCCACCTCTTCAAGGGTAATGGGTTTTACCGTATCCGGCACCTTTTCTTTTCCATATTTCTGGAGAAGGTATTTTTTTCCTGTCACCGGGAAAAGGGCATAGATAATGAGATCTTCATCATCCAGGGCCAGGTCCCCGATCTCTTTTCTGGCCTTTTCAAGCTCAGGCGCCAGCACTTCGGCCGGTCTGCAGGTAATAGGGGTTTCCCCTCTCTCATAGCCTTTCAAGGCTTTTTTCTGAACTTCAGGATCAATGGCGGCGCTGGTTTTTCCATAAAGGCCATAGCACAAATCCCTGACCTGGGCCGTGATCATCTTATAGCGTTCGTCAGGCGTATCAAAGAGGACATTGTTCACGGTCTGGGTGCCCACAATCTGGCTGGTGGGCGTCACCAGGGGAATCTGTCCCAATTCTTTTCTGACCCGGGGCAGTTCTTTGTAAACCGCATCAATCTTGTCCAGAGCATCCATTTCCTTTAACTGGTTCACAAGGTTGGACAGCATGCCGCCCGGTGTCTGGTGCAGCAGCACATTGATATCAATGACCGAAACCTTTGTGTCATCCAGAAGGTGCTTATATTTGGGCAATACATCCCGCTCCAGAATCTCATTGATATCAGCCAGGGCATTGATGTCAAACCCCGTATCCCGGTCCGTGCCCAGAAGCGACATGACAAAGGGTTCCAGGGCGGCATGGCTGGTCCGGTAGGCATAGGGGGTCAGACAGGTATCAATGATATCCACCCCGGCCTCAATGGCCTTGAAATGGCTCATGGGCGACATGCCGGACGTAAAATGGCTGTGAAGATGAATCATGGGCTTGACATTGGCTTTCAGGGCTTTGACCAGTTCATAGGCATCATAGGGCGCAATAAGCCCTGCCATGTCCTTGATGCAGATACTGTCCGCTCCCATGGCCTCCAGTTCTTTTGCCTTTTTAACATAATACTCAAGGGTGTATACGTCCCCTCCCATCCGGGGCTCCGTCAATGAATAGCAGATGCAGCCCTGGAAATGGGCGCCGCATTCCTTGATCACCGGCACCACGGTTTCAAAATTCCTGAAATCATTCAATGCATCAAAGGTCCTGAAAATCTCCATGCCGTTGTCCACTGTCTTTTTCACAAAGAGCCTTGCCACATCATCGGCATAATTTCGATATCCCACAAGGTTCTGGCCCCGCAGCAGCATTGAAAACGGCGTCTTTTTAAAATACCGTTTCAGGGTCCGGAGCCTTTCCCAGGGATCTTCCCCCAGAAACCGGTGCATGGTATCAAAGGTGGCCCCGCCCCAGACTTCCACGGCCCAGAATCCGATCTGATCCATTTTTTCCGCCACCGGGATCATATCCTCGGTTCTTCCCCGGGTCGCAAAAAGGGACTGGTGCCCGTCCCTCAGAGATAAATCTTCTATTTTCAAAGGTTTTTTTGCCTTGGGCCGGTCCTTTGTATAATTCATTTCAACCTGTTTCACTCGTGCATGGTCACTCATCTGTTGTCTCCCGACTATATGTAAATATCATTTTTAATTATTTAAACATGCGAAGCTGCATCATGGCATTGGCCTGCATATGGGTTTGTCTTCCCGATACCCCCCAGACGTTGAACGGCCGGGCCGCTTGGGTGAGGATAGGCGGCTCCGGAATTACCGTCGCCGAAGATAACAGCGCTTCTTCCCGGGTTTTTATAACCATGGCAACAGCGGCCAGGGCTGCTGTAATTTTTTTTTATCCATTCTGATTCCTTATCTTTATACCGGTATATTCCC
>JAABTB010000298.1 GCA_011390085.1 Desulfobacula sp. | reverse complement strand
CGTTTGACATCACCCCGGACGCCCAGGGAAGTCAGCATCACCATGCGGGTTTCCGACAGGCGGGGGTCTGCCTGGATGGCGCGCCCCAGTGCTTCGCCGTCCATGTCCGGCATCTGCATATCAATTACGGCAATCCGGAAGGGATCACCTTCATCCAGGGCTTTGGACAGGATTTGGATGGCCCGGGGACCATCTTCTGCTTCGGCGGCCCGCATACCCCAGGAATGCAGTCGTCTGGACAGAATCTCCCGGTTGGTGGCATTGTCATCCACGATCAATACTTTCACGCCCATAAGCTCTGCAAGGGGGGCTGTGCTGATGTTGATACATTTCTCCTGTTGATCCAGAACAGCGGTGAACCAGAACTCCGACCCCTTTCCCAAGACGCTTTCGACACCGATTTCTCCACCCATCATTTCGGCCAATTGCCTGGAAATAGCCAGCCCAAGTCCTGTCCCGCCGAACTGCCGCGTTGTTGAAGCATCCACCTGGGTGAATTTTTCAAACAGCATTCCCATTTTATCCTCTGGAATACCCATGCCGGTATCACGAACGGAGAAACGAAGCGTCACCCTTTCATCGGTTTTTGATACCACGGAGGCCCGGATCACCACTTCACCTGAACGAGTGAATTTTACGGCATTGCCTGTCAGATTTGTAAGAACCTGTCGCAGCCGCCCGGGATCGCCCCGTAAAAACACCGGCACTTCAGGATCAGCGCCGCAAATCAGTTCCAGGCCTTTTTCATGAGCTTTCAATGCCAGGGTGACGGCAAAATCGTCCAGTAAGGCCTGCAGATCAAAATCCAGGACTTCCAACGCCAGTTTACCTGCTTCTATCTTTGAAAAATCCAGAATATCGCTGATCAGGCCCAGGAGAGACTCTCCACTGCTGCGAACAATCTCGGCATAATGTCGCTGCTCTTCATCAAGGTCGGTATCCATCAATAGTCCGGTCATGCCGATGACCCCGTTCATGGGGGTTCGGATTTCATGACTCATATTGGCGAGAAATTCACTTTTGGCAATATTGGCCATCTCGGCTTCAAACACCATTTGATTGGCTCTTGAAGTCTGTTCTTCAAGGGCTTGCTGAACGGATTTCAATTCTGAAATATCCACAAAACTTTCAAGAAGATATTCCTGGTCGTCAAAATGCAGCCGGGCAACCGTCTTTAAGACAGGAAGACTTTTTCCGTCCGCACAGAGAAGGATTTGTTCAGAATTATCCACCTCCCGGTCCAGATCAAAAACAGGACACCGGCCCGACTCGGCAGGGCAGATGTATTGATTGCAGATTTTCCCGATCAGTTCATGAATTTCAACACCTATCATTCGGGCTGCCGCCGGGTTGGCGTCAACAATAACCCGGTCGGACCCGCGGACCATGAGGATGCCGGACTGGACCGATTCCATGATGGATCGGGTCCGTTCATGGACGAGCTTAAAGGTGATTTCAGCCTGTTTTCGTTCGGTCACATCACGAAAGGACCATACCCGGCCGACAATTTCATCGCCGGATGTCTGGGGCTGGGAATAGCGTTCAAGAATACGTCCATCCAAAAGCTCAAGCTGATCAAAACTTGTTTTTTCAGGCTGACGATATATATCCAGGACCCTGGCCTGAAATAACTCCGGATGGCGCATCTGCCGGGTGGCATAAGAAAGTATCTTACGGCCTTTTTTTATATTCACCAGGTCTTCCGGGATATTCCAAAAATCGATAAACTTCCGGTTCCATTTTACGGGGTTGCCTTCCCTGTCTGCGATGAGAATGCCGTCGGCAGTAGCATCCAAAGAAGCATTCAACAGGGAAAGGGCCTGTTTCAATGAGGTGATATCCTCCAGGATAATAATGGTGCCTTGAAATTTACCGCTGATATCTAAATTTCTAGACAGTTTTACCCTGAATATCATATCCTGATCATGGTACAAAAAGATCTTTTCAAACATCTTGGATTCAAGATTCTTTTCATGGAATTCTTCAACCTCTTCTTTAAGCCACGGTAAAAGCTCAAACAATTGAATGCTACCGGAATACCCCGTTCCGCCGTGGTTTTTTACCTGGTTGAGAAAGGTTTCAAGCTCCGTCTTTCCATCTTTTGAGATCCGATAATATTGGGAGCCGGGAGACAAATTCTCCTTAAAAAGTGATACGGCTGCAAAATTCAAATTATCGATTTCATTCTCCCGGTTCAATAGGATGACCGGATTGGGAATGCTTTCAAAGATGGTGAGATATTTGTTTTTTTCATTGGTCATCCGGCGATTATTTTCCTGTAAAACCTCTATGGTTTTATTTCCCTTTTCCCCGGCCCACTCCACACAGAAACCGATCTCGATTTTGTCAAAAATCCGGTTGACGGACAGTTCGCATGCCTGTTGATTTTCGGGATGCGGGACTTTATTTTTGATCAGGTCCACATAGGCCTGGCGGTAATATTTCATCAATCCCAGAAACATATCCAGGCTGATCCCGCGTTCTTTATGCCTTTGGGCCTCGATGATGCCGAACCGGGCGATGGGATCTTCTTCTAAATTCTCTTCCGGGGTCATCTCCGGAACATCCGTATAACGGGCAAGTCCCTCGGTCATGGATGCCGACAATCCGGATACGGACAGCCGCCAGGCTTCCTTCAGCGTGGATGTATAGGCGGTATAGCCCTGCCGTTTGGCATACATGAGGACGCGTTCCATCAACCAGTCTTCATTTGTCTCCAGGATGACCTTAATCATACCGGAAATGTTATATTCGCACTCATCTATCTCCATATTTTTACCTTACCCCATCCAGAATTTCCCGTAATTTTTTTGCGAGATCCTTGATAATAATCGGTTTTAACACCAATCCCCTGATCCCTATGGATTGGATTTTTTCCTCGGTCATGGTTTCACTGAAGCCGGTGCAGAGCAGGATGGGGATGTCCGGGCGGATTCGGATCAGTTCCTCAGCCAGCTTGTCCCCGGACAGATTCGGCATGGCCATGTCCGTCAAAACCAGATCAAATCGATCCGGACCGGCCCTGAAGGCTTCAAGAGCGTCAATGCTGCCGTTACGGGCGGTCACCCGGTATCCCAGCCGCTCCAGAACCTGTTTTTCCATGGTAATGATGGCTCGTTCATCATCCACCAGGAGAATTCTTTCAGATCCGCCCGGTATCGGATCAGGTGTCTGGGTTTCCTGATTTTCAGATGCCGTTGCAATGACCGGCAGGTAAACATGGAATTCCGTGCCCTTGCCCGGTTCACTGTACACCTGGACGGCGCCCTTCATACCGGTGACAATGCCGTGAACCACGGACAGGCCCAAACCGGTTCCTTTTCCGTTTTCCTTAGTGGTAAAAAACGGATTGAATATCTTTTCCCTGATCTCTTTGTTCATGCCCATACCGGTATCGGCCACAGTGAGGCAGGCATAAGCGCCGGGGACCATATCCGAATTGATCCGATCCTCCTCACCCAGTTCAATTTCTTTAAGACCGACAAAGAGGGTTCCGCCGCTCTCTTCCATGGCATGGAAGGCATTGGTGGTCAGATTCATGAGCACCTGATGGATCTGGGTCGGGTCTGCCGTG
>JAABTB010000297.1 GCA_011390085.1 Desulfobacula sp. | reverse complement strand
GCCAGAGCGGTTACCGTTTTTGCAAGCTGTCTTGCAAAATCGCTTTTAAGAAACGTTTTTTCACTGATCAGCATTGAGAAAAGCTCACTGGCCCGACCGGGATAGCGCTCATCATAGAATTCAATTATTTTCTGGGACAGCTTGGCGTCCTTGGCCATGTGCTCCAGGATTTCCCTGTCAATGACCCGGTAATGGATCATGCCGGCAAGAAGGTCAGCGATTTCCAGTGCGCCCACACCGATCTGCCGGGAAAAACAGACACTGGGCAAAATGCCGGGCTTTTTATCTGCCTGTTTTTTATCGGCCTCATCTTGTGCATATTTTTTAATATTCCGGTCTGCCCATTCAGCGGCTGACGGTCTCTTTTTCCCGTAAAACCCTGGTTTATATCCTGTTTTCTGATTCATTTGACATCTCCTTTGTAAATTTGTTTCTCCAAAATGGTTTATATATTTACACCTCTTCAACTCTCCTTATCATGCTTTTTTTTATACCAGTCTTCATTGCCATAAAGTTTATCCATGCATTCCTGACAAAGGCCATGGGTAAATGAAGCATTGGACCTTTGTTCCATATAAGTCTCAATATTTTGCCAGCCCTTTTCCCCATCCCTGATTTTTTTGCAGGAAGAACAGATGGGAAGCAATCCTTCAAGGATTTGAATCTTTGATATAAACCCCAGAGTCCTTTTGTCTCCTTATGGGCCGGCTGACTTACCCTGATTATCAGCAATTGGCGTGCCAAAGGCTTAAAATCAATTAAAACCCTTATGGGAAAGATGTTTTGCCCTGATAGACACTGTGAAAAAAACCGTCATCCATGGAGAGCCTCCCATAACTCTTTTCAAACCGTAAAAAAAACAGACAGTTCAATCCCATATAAGAATACAAACAAGTGCCTTTCCGGCACATATCAATACCTATTCTGATGGCATGCTAATTGCTGTTTCCTATTTTTTAGACATAAAAGGAAGAATCCTTTGATATGGAAACTATTTCAGGGAGGACGCTATGCAACATCAAATAAAAGTTTTACTGGTGGATGATGAGGACCGTTTCTGTGAAACAACATCAAAACTTTTGATTAAAAAGGGATTTGATACCGCCATTGCCAATAATGCTGAAAAGGCCATCCATCTTTTAAAAGACAACAAAAGAGATGTTATTGTTCTGGATATCCAGATGACCGGAATGGACGGGCATACAGCCCTTCGCGAGATCAAAAAAACCGACCCCGATATCCAGATCATCATCCTTACCGGGCATGGAAGCCGGTACTCAGCCATGCGGGCCCTTGTCAGAGAAGCCTTTGACTATCTTGCCAAACCCTGCGATGTGGACATCCTTGCATCAAGAATTCATGACGCCTATCTTGCCAAACACCGGGGATTCAAATTTGATGATAAAAAAGCATTGAACCTCATGATCCCCCTCCATGAGCTTAAATCCATTCCTGCCGACACGAGCCTCAAGGAGGCCATGGCCATGGGTGAAGGATTTCTGGCCGTTATGGACGAAAGAAAAATGCTGGCCGGGATCCTGACCTGCATGGATATCATCCGGTCGGTCCGGCCGGAATATATTTCCGGCGAGGGAACGTTTAACGAACAAAGCTCACGGTTTTCATCCATGTTCTGGTCCGGGTTCTTTTCAGACCGGGTGAAAGCCGTTTCCCAGAAAAAAGTCTGGGAGGTCCTCTCCGCCCCCCCCCCTACCATCAGTGAAAACGCCAATCTTCTGGAAGTCGCCCATATGATATCCGGAACAACGGGAGGGGTGCTGCTGGTAAAAGATATTTCAAGGGTGATTGGGATTATCCGGGATCAGGATATTTATTCTGAGATCGATTCGCTCATGAAAAAATAACACCCGGCCGGTGTTTTAGGGCCTGAAAAAGGCGGGAAATAAAGAAAAGGCTAAGAAGACATAAACCGCCATGCTGATGAACGGTATCAGGATGGCCGGTTTCCATGATAATTTTCCTGCATTTCTGAATCCGGTATAGATCAGCCACCATTTCCAGAGTTCCGTAAGCCAGAAGAAAAAAGACACCCAGGAAAGCAGCAGCATCATCCCCGATGAAAAGGCATGGATGCTGAATATGGTTTCAAAACCGGTTTTTCTTCCAACGGTTAAGGTCATGATGCCATAGCTGACACAGGCAGAAACAAAGGTCATGCCCAGGCTGCCGAGAAAAAATAAGGCCCCTGTCTCCACAGGATGGGCATGATTGCTGATGAGAAGGCTTGCCCCGGTATAAAAAACGGCGCACAGGATACAGAACCCCAGGGATTTCATCATGGATGAATGATCCGGCAATTCCGTAAAAAACCTTTTGGGTTCAATCAGAATCTGGATTAAGGCATATCCATAGAACTGAAAGGATTTCAATATTTTTCCAGGCAGCAAAAAGGCCACGAGAACCCCCTCATAAATTTTTAATTTGAGCCACCCTGATTTTCTCTTCCACCCGCTGACGTTTCTCAAAGGCGTCCATGGCTTTTTCCAGGATCTGGTCGATATCGGCAGGTTTCATGAGATAGTCAAAGGCACCGTTTTTAAGACCGTCAATGGCTGAATCCACTGTGGCATGGCCTGTCAGCAGAATAATCTCGACCAGGGGATATAAGGTTTTAGCGGCTTTCAAGGTTTCATTACCGTCCATGCCCGGCATCTTCATATCCAGAATAACCACATGGACATCCTGGGCTTTTAGTTTTTGAAGGGCTTCTTCTCCGCTCCGGGCTGTAAAAACCTCATATCCTTTTTTTTCAATCAATTTTGCAGTGGTCTGGAGGTATCGCTCTTCATCATCCACCAGCATCAATTTCATCTTTTCCATGGATATTCTCCTGTCTTATTTATGGTGTTTATGGTGTTGTCGCCGGCAGAATAATAATAAAAGCCGTTCCGGTCTTATCTTCACTTTTGACTTCCATTGTTCCGCCAAAGCTTTCTATGATTCCGTAGCAGACGGACAATCCAAGACCGGTTCCCTTGCCCACAGGCTTGGTGGTAAAAAACGGGGAAAAGATCTTGGATAGGTTTTCCCGGCTGATGCCTGCTCCATTGTCCGTGATCTTGATGGTAAGGGATTTTTCATCCTTTATCCCGGTCTCGATTTTCAACATTCCGCCCTTTGATCCATGGCGTTCGATGACGGCGTCCATGGCATTATTAAGGAGATTCAGCATTACCTGCTGAAACTGGGAAGGATCTCCCATGAATTTCGGCGTATGCTCGGAAAAATATTGTATAATCTCAATCCCGTTCACTTCCGCCTTTTTTTCAATCATGTGGACGATTTCCGGGATGATGCGGCAGGGGTCGAGCACCTGTTGGCGGATCTCATTTTTTCTTCCAAATCTTAGAATGGCATGGGTGATTTCCGAGCACCGGTTCACCTGGAGTTTGATCTGGGATAGCGAATCCTCAATCTCATTGATATTCTGCCGTTCCCCGGCATCCATGGTACCGGATACGTCTTCCAGAATGCTTTCAATCATGGCATGTTCGCTTTTAATAATCTGGAGGGGGTTATTGATCTCATGGGCAAATCCGGCAGCCATTTCACCGATCTCGGC
>JAABTB010000296.1 GCA_011390085.1 Desulfobacula sp. | reverse complement strand
GCCGGAGATATAGTCCCTGACGATTTCAGGAGGGGAATGCCGGCCCGGATATTCGGAGTCCATGCCCGACAGGAAATCCGTAAAAATCATCGATTCCGGGTTTCCCTTTTCAAGATCGGTCATGTATTTTTCAAACAGAAAGGAAAAGATATCTCCGATGGAAGACAGATGTTTTTTGATGACCGGGTTTTTATAAATATATTGGTAATTAAAGGTCTTGAGGGCTTTCAAGGCGGTTGACACCGGGTCTGAAAAACCGATAAAGGGCTGGTTCAGGCTGGTTTTAATGAGGTCCGTCACCAGGGTGAACACAATGGTGCCGTTGGTTTGGCCGAGAACCCGGCTGCATTCCTCAGGGATGTCTTCCCGCCGCACCAGTTTGAGCCGGATGGCATCCTCCAGGTCCCGGCCGATATAGCTGATGGTGTCGGCCATGCGGACCACGCAGCCTTCCAGGGTCATGGGGATTTCATCACAGACGTCCTTGTATCTTAAGCTTTCCAGCCAGGCGTCAAATTCCGTGAAGGACCGGTTTTTCCGGGGAGACAGCCGTATGGAGTGCACTTCCCCATTGTGGCAGACAATGGCATCCATGGTCTGGAGGCTGAGGTTCCAGCCCTTGCCGGTTTTTTCAATCCGGTCCAGAAACTGGATGCTCTGAAGGCTGTGGTGGAAATAACCGGCCCCATGCCCGTGGGTCAGCTTGGATAGGAAGCGCTCGCCGTCGTGTCCAAATGGAGTATGCCCGATATCATGGCCCAGGCTGGCCGCTTCGATGAGGTCTTCGTTGAGATTCAGATACCGGCCGATGGTTCTGGCCACCCGTGAGACCAGTTGGACATGAATGACCCTGTGGGTCAGATGGTCATTGTCGATGAGGGAAAAGACCTGGGTCTTGTCGATATACCGGGTAAAGGCAAGGGAGTTGAGAATCCGGTCGGCGTCTGTTGAAAAAGGCTGCCGGTATTCATTGGCTGCAAATTCTTCGTTTTTGCGCCGCAGGGCGGTATGGCTGAAACAAGCCAGGGGACAAAAATTTTCCTTCTCCCTTAGGTTCAGAAGGGCTTTAAGTTCCCCGGCTTTTTCAAAAGTATCATTCAACAGCGTGCTTACAATTGCTTGAGAATATTATCCACAACCTGATCAAAGGCCATGGTAAATTCAGTCTTTTTGTCCTGGAACATAATGGGAGTCCCATTGTCTCCGGAGTCAACCACGGCCGTGTCAAAGGGAATGGACCCTAAAAAGGTAAGGCCTTGGGATTTGGCAGTTTTTTCCCCGCCGCCGGAACTGAAGAGATTGATGGGCTCATGGCAGTGCGGGCATTTGAACCCTGCCATATTTTCAACAATTCCCAGGGTTTTTAAACGGACGGTCTTGCAAAAGGAAATGGATTTCCGGATATCGGCCAGGGCCACTTCCTGGGGAGTTGTGACAATGACGCCCAGGGCTTCGGGAATGGTCTGGACAACGGTTAAGGGTTCGTCACCCGTGCCCGGAGGGGCATCAATGATCAGGAAATCCAGGTCCCCCCATTCCACGGAACTGACAAACTGCCGGATCATGCCTGTTTTTGCCGGGCCCCGCCAGATGATGGCCTGGTCCTTATCCTGCATCAGGGACTGCACGGAAACCACCTTAAGGGTGTCGCTGATTTTTTTGGGGATGAGAAGATGGTTTTCAGAAATATCCAGGATGTCTTTTATTCCCAGCATCTGGGCAATGGAAGGGCCGTGTACGTCCACATCCATGAGTCCGGTTTTATATCCTTTTTTGGAAAGGCTGGCGGCCAGGTTGGCGGATACGCTGCTTTTGCCTACCCCGCCCTTTCCGCTGAGAACAAAGATTTTATGTTTTATGCGGGAAAGGGAGGCCAGAATAGCCTCATCTTCTTTTTTCTGCCGGGAGGCATGATCATTGCCGGCGCCCTGGGAAGGACACCCGCCGCCTTTTTTAGCCTTATCAACACTGTCGTGAATCATTTTATAGAATCTCCTTTGAGAGTAGGGTTAGAACGTTGCACTAATCATTGTCATTTTCCTTGGTCTGTCAACTGAAACACCGAGTCTTTTATAGGGGGATTGGGTTCAAAATCCGTAATATCCAGGGTCAGCATCCTGTTCGCATTGTCTTTAATCCGTAGTTTTACCGGGATATCAAGGGACCCATGAGATCGGTATTCCAGAAGAAAGATGTCATAGAGGGGCGTCCCATAAATATCCAGAGATTGAATCCGGTTTATTTTCCCACGGCCTTCAAAATTCAGATGCTGCAACCCGTCCTTGTCTTTTTGCCGGGTGATAATGGTGGCCAGGGATGAATCCGAAGGTGAAAAATAGGCATCATCAAACACTTTTAACGGAAAATGCCCCAGCAGGATGGAGATGATTTCGGACATTCTGACCGGGACTTCAAGGTAATCTTCCATGTCCGGGTTTTCCGAATCGTGGGTATAAAGGCTGTGTTTCCCGGTATGGGAAACAAAATGGACGTCTTTGCCCGTGGAAATGATGGTCTCCACCGGATTTCCGGATAAAAGGAAGGTAATTCTGGCTTTTCCGGGAGAGGCGGCGGCCCAGGCAATTCTGTAACGTTCGGTTTTGGTGGGCGTTTCGAGCTTTGCCCACCCTTTTCCCCGGCTTGCCGCAATATCCTGATTATAAAATCGTGCCCCATTGCTCAGGGCCAAGGCTTTCTGATCCATGAGGGGGTCGGTTTCGGGACGCAGGGGCATAC
Source organism: Desulfobacula sp. (assembly GCA_011390085.1). GTDB lineage: Bacteria > Desulfobacterota > Desulfobacteria > Desulfobacterales > Desulfobacteraceae > Desulfobacula. Next base: position 856 of record JAABTB010000296.1, on the reverse strand, counting down.
AGGAAGAAAACAAATGGCCCAGGGCCAAAAGGACAAATAGCAAAAAGAAGGAAGTCCGGTTATTCATTGAGCAGTTTCCGAAGCGCCTCGATCTTTTTTTGAATTTGTTTCACCAGGTCCTTATCCTCTTCTCCCGCATTGGATAAGGCTTTTTGATAGATTTCAAGGGCGTCTTTCAGCCGATCGAGTTTTTGGTAGGCATCACCGAGGTGATCGGATATGATGGATTCAAATGAAGTCAGTTCGGCAGCCTTTTCAAGATATTCAACCGCCTTATCATAATCGCCCCTTTGATAATGGACCCACCCCAGGCTGTCCACAATATACCCGTCATCGGGTTTGAGATCATAGGCCTTTTGGATCAGAGACAGGGCTTCGTCCAGCAGAATGCCTTTGTCTGCATAGGAATATCCGAGATAATTCAAGGCTCCGGCATCCTCAGGGTCAAGCTGAATGATTTTTTTCATGGTCAGGATGCTCTCCTCCTTGAGACCGGCCTTGTCCTGAACCGCCCCCAGTTTGAACAAAAGGGAGGTGTTGTCCGGGGATTCCTCAAGACCTTTGTTCAAAACCGCAAAGGCTTCTTTAAACCGGCCCTCGTTTTCAAAAAAAGAGGCCAGATAGGTGATGATATCGATATCCTTGGGATAGTTGCGGACCTTGTCTTCAAGATATTCAACAGCCGTCTGATTTTCCCCGAGCTGTTTGTAAAGATAGGCAATCCGGATGATGGTTTTTTTATACTGGGGATGTTCGGGTTTGATTTTTTTAAAACGGCCGATGGCGGCTTTGAAATCCTCATTGGCCTCATGGGCCATGCCGGTGAAAAAGTTCAGGGTTGAACTTTCCGGGTCAG
>JAABTB010000295.1 GCA_011390085.1 Desulfobacula sp. | reverse complement strand
TAAAAGATAAAATCCAGGCAGATGTCCAAGAAGGCCCCGGCATCCGTAGGCCCGTCCAGCCGTGCAAGGGCCCCGTCCAGCCCGTCCATGATCCGGTTCAACAGGATGAACACCAGACCCGGGGTATAATAATTCATCCAGATGGATAGAAAAGCCGCCAGTCCCAGGCCGAACCCGGCCAGGGTCACCTGGTCCGGCTGAATCCTTTTTTGTTTCAGAATCCGGGCAACGGCGGTCAAGGGAAGATTCAACCGTTTTATGATCCAGGCATCCAGCATATATTATCCTTTGTCCAGGTTGATGATCCTGCCGCCCCCGGGGCAGTCGCCGGGATCATGGGTCACCAGCAGGGCCGGGATATTCATCTCCCTGATCCGGGAAAAGACAAAGGATCTGATGACGGCTTTCAGGGTCTGATCCAGCCTGGAAAAGGGTTCATCCATGAGCAGTGCCCCGGGTCGGGCCAGGAGGCTTCGCAGGAGGCTGACCCTGGCCTTCTGCCCCCCGGACAGGCTTGAGGGGTCCCGTTTTTCAAATCCTTCAAGCCCGGCGGACTCAAGAGCCCGGCCCACCAGGACCCGCCTCTCGGGGCCTGAAATGTTTTCCCTGAGGGCAAAGGCCAGATTGCTGCCGATATCCATATGGGGAAACAGCAGGTCGTCCTGAAACAAGAGCCCGATATTCCGGTCTTCCATGGGCAGGGAAGTGATATCCCTGCCGTTCAGGCGAACCGTGCCGGTCAGGGTAAACACCGGGTCAAGGCTTCCGGACACGGCCGACAGCAGCGTGGATTTTCCGCAGCCGCTGGGCCCCATGATGGTGGCGATCTCGCCGGAGGCGATCACCAGGGTCATGGGATCAAACAGGCGCGTTCCCTGTTTTTGGATGTGGAGCTTGTCCAGTTCAAGGCACATGATTGTTTATACCTGCATTCCTTTCCGATTGTAATACAAAATTTTCGGGGCCATAAGGGCCAGGGCGTAGATGATCAGCGGAAGGGCCTGCTGAAGCAGGGCATACACGGCCAGGGCCCGCCGGTCCGAGCCCGAGGCCATGCTCACGGCTTCCGTGGTAAGGGTTGAAAACCGGCCCGCCCCCACGACCATGGTGGGGATATACTGGGCCACGCTCACGGAAAAACCGATGGCAAACGAAAATAGAACCGGTCTCACCAGCATGGGCAGCTTGATTCTGAAAAGGGCTCGGAAATAGGATCTTTTCAGCAGCAGGGCCTGGTCCCAGAAACGCTGGTCATAGGACAGATAGGTGGTCTGAAGCACAATAAACAGATAGGGCAGGACAAAAATAAGGTGGGACCAGAGCAGGGTGATCCAGGACCCGTCCAGGTTCAACACCACCAGCACAAGCTGGATCCCGGCCATGAAACTGATCTGGGGCACCAGTAGGGACAGATATAAAAAATAAAACAGAGGGGTATTCAGGTTCCGGGTACCCTTTCGTTTTGAACCGGCCTCATGTTCCAGGCATCCGATGGTCAGGACCAGGCCCGTAAACGCAGCGGCCAGGCCGGTCAAAAGGGTGGTCATGAAAGGGTGAAAAGACGAAACAAGGCCCATGGCCCAGAATTTTAAGGACCATGAGGCCGGCAGAACCTCCGGGAACTGCCATTGCCGGGCAAAGGACCAGATCACAAGAAGGAGGGTGGCGGCCCCGGTAATGCCCATAATCCCCAGGCCGGACAGGAAAAACAAGGGTTTCAGCCGGGTGAGGATGGAACGGCGCCGGCCGTTGGTCATCCGGGATGTTAAAAAAAACCCCAGGGTTTTTTCCACGACAAAGGCCGCGGCAATGCCTGCCCCCACCAGGGCAAAAAGAAACAGGGAGCCGCAGGCCGCCACCAATTTGAGACTCAGATCAGGGTCGTTAAACCATTTCAAGATCTGCACAGCCAGGGCCGGGGGCGAACCCGGCCCGAGGATAACGGCCATGTCCACGACGGAAAAAGAATAGGCTATCACGGCAAACACAGACAGCCGGATATGGGGATAGAGCCTGGGGATCAAAATTTTCAGCCAGACCTGTTCTTTTTTATAGCCCAGGGCCCTTCCGGCCAGTAGGGTTTTTTCCATATCCAATTGGCCCATGGCGCTGATCATCACCATGACCAGGAAGGGGATTTCCTTGATGACCAGGGCCGCCGCAAGGCTGAGGCCGTAAGGATCATTCAGAATGATCCAGTCCGGCGGGAAAGAAAAGCCCGTCAGCCCCGGAGATACCATCCGGACGATCCACCCGGAAGGTGCGATTAAAAAACCAAAGCCGATGGCAAAGGCGGCGTGGGGAATGGACAGCAAAGGGGACAGGGCTTTTTCAAACAGGGTCCAGATCCGGCTGCCGTGGGCGCAGCAGATCCATAAAACCGAAACGCCCACCGCAGAAACGGAAGCCGTGATACCGGAAATCAGGGTCACCCGGATGGAGGAAAAAATCCCGGGATAAGACAAAAATTCCCGCCAGGGGGACAAAGAAAACCGGGTATGGCCGATGACGGGCAGATAGTCCAGGGAAGGCAGGACCATTCCCAGAAGCCCGGCCAGAAGGCTAAGGCCCAGGGAGACCATGATGAAAACGGGGAAAAACCCGCTTTTTCCCAGGCTGGCCAAGGGTAACATGGGTGTCTTTTACTGGTTATATTTTTTAAGCCAGGCCTTTTCCAGGGCCTGAACCCATGACACATGGGGTTCGGGTAAAACCCGGCCCAGATCCTCCGGACCCAGAGTGGCGTCCGGCCTTGGAAGGGCATCAAACAGAGCCCTGTCCTCCGGTGAAAGGCGCTGTATGTCCAGCACAGTAGGATCTCCCCAGATTCTGGGGTCTGCTTTTTCGGCCTGGGCCAGGGGGGTCAGCAAAAAATCGGCAAAGACCATGGCCCCTTCCCGGGCCGAGGAATTAAATGGAATGGCTACGAAATGGGCATTGCCGATGGTGCCTGAAGCATGGACATAGGTCCGGACCGTATCGGGCAGTTCACCGTTTTCAACGGCATTGGCGGCGGCATTGGGGTTAAAGCTCAGGGAGATATGGATTTCGCCGTCATTTAAAAGGCTGAACATCTGGGAGGCGCTGCCGGGAAAAACCTTTCCGGCTCTCCATAACAGCGGGTGGAGCCGGTCCAGAAAACCCCACAGGGGCCGGGTATGGGCCTCAAACTCGGCAGGCGTCACAGGATGATTCAGGACTTCAGGATCTTCTATCAATTCCATGAGGGCCTGCTTGATAAAGGTGGTGCCGTGGAATTCAGGAATGGCCGGATAGGTAAATTTCCCCTGGTTTTTTTCTGCAAAGGCCAGGAGATCCCCTATGCTTTTCGGGTGTTCGGGCACCCGTTTGCTGTCATATAAAAACACAAGTTGGGCCGTTCCCCAGGGCGATTCCAGGTTATCCACGGGCACGGTAAAATCATAGAGCAGGTTTTTTTTGTTTTTTATATCGGCCAGGGCATAATGGGGCAGTTTCTGAGAAAAGGGTCCGTACAACAGGTTATTTTCCTTCATGGTCTTGAAGTTTTCACCATTGAGCCACATGAGGTCCACGCTGCCGCCCGTGTTTTTGCCGGCGGATTTTTCAATCAGGACCC
>JAABTB010000294.1 GCA_011390085.1 Desulfobacula sp. | reverse complement strand
CTCCCATGGTTCATTTTCATGCAGCGGGCATTACCTGCACGGCCTGGCTTCCCATTGCCATCAGTTTTTTTACGGGCTGGCTGGCCGGTATCCTGGGGATCGGCGGCGGCTTGATCCGCATGCCGGCTCTTCTTTATCTATTGGGCTGCCCGACCCATGTGGCTGTGGGGACAGACCTGTTTGAGGTGATGATTTCAGGTCTTTACGGTGCTTTCACCTATACCATGAAAGGCCGTACGGAACTTGTGGCCGCCATCATCATGCTCATCGGTGCCGCCATCGGCGCCCAGGTCGGAACCGTTGCCACCAAATATATAAAAGGCTACGGAATCCGTATTGTATTTGGTTTTGCAGTGGTTGGATGTGCCGTCTCCATTATCCTGAAACTTTTGGCCAAGGAAATCCCGGCCTATGCAGGCCTTTTGAACAATTCTTCAACAACCCTGGTGCTGGGACTTGTTTTTGCCATGTCGCTGTATATCACGGTAAAGATGGTTCAGGGAGCAAGAGCAGAGATTGCAGCGGCCAAGATTAAATAACCTAAAACTAAACTGATGTGAGAATCAGGCCACTAAAAGGAGAACCATATGAAGAAGTTTATCGGACTCATACTCGCAATGCTTATCCTGATGATGTTCACAGGTTGCAATGACGAGGGCAAGGTCAAACAGGGACGCACCATCGCATTTGATAAGGAAAAAGGGCAGGTTACATTTATCGAGGATAAAAGCCTTGTAAAAGGCAAACCGGAATATACCATTCTTCCACCCTCGGTCTTTTTAATTCCCGCAGATAAAAGCGAAATGGGTGGAGATCCGACACCCGGGCAGAGAATGAAGCTGGATGCCGATAAAAACACGGTCACCATTTTTGATACGACAACCCGGCAATTTAAAGAGATTCCCTATACCCTGATCGAGAAAAAGACAAAGGTCGGCAAGGATGATCCTCTGGTTAAAGGCAAGGAATTTCCTATCGTGGACAGGACCGCCAAAACCATTGAAATTTTTTCAAGTCGTCAGAAAATTTATGTGTCTTTTTCTCTGCCGATTGAATATTTCGCCCTGCCCGATGAGACCTGGTCAGCCGGTGATGAGATCAGAATCTATTACAAGGAAGAGGGGAAATCCCTTCGGTTGATGAATATCACAAAGACGGATATTTTCAAGAAATAACAGGACCACGGCAGATATGAGACAGCGGCTAAGATATGAGGCCGCTGTCTCTCTATCTCCGGTATAAGGGGACCTAAGATTATGGATAAAAACAGACGGATGCACAAGCGGATGATTCTGGGGCGATTTTGTCTTTTTGTTTCCATTATGGCGATGATCAGTGTTTTAGATGGGTTGACCGCGACCCACAGAAAACCGGACAATGATCTGGATATCATTACGGGGCGCTCCTTCAAGATTACGGGGAATGTTTACGGCAATGTTAAAAAGGCCCGTGATATAGGTGTGGTATCGGATTCGCCCGAGCTTACCCTGAATTTTGACGAGGATATTTTTTCAGGCTATTTTCTGGGTACTGTTATGTGGAGAGCCGAACTCAAGGCCGGTTCTGCTTTAAGTCCGGGACGATATCATCTTAGACTTATTCCTCCTGATCTCCCGGAGATAAAACCCGATGACCGGCAAAAACTGGATGCGCTTTTGACCTATACCGTCAATGTATATGAGGATGCCAAGGCCCAAAGACAGGGGAGCCTGTCTTTGATCAACCGGTATGCGGGAGTACCCCCCTGGTTTACGGCCATTGGGTTTTTTCTAATGGCCGTCTCGACAGGAGCATGGATTTTTGTCATATCCGGAAAAATTGAAGCGGATCTGGCTGAACAGGGGTTTGCTGAAATTTTCCGCGTCAGTAAGAATGCCGGCGGCTTGGAGATTTTTTTCGGCCTGGGGAAATGCCACGGGCTTGAGACCGGTGAAAAGATAGGACTTTTTAATGCATCAGGTGATTTATTGAAAGAACTGGTTGTGGAGACCATAGGAAAAGAGACCTCCAGTGTGAAGGTGGATCTGCTGAACATCAGGCCGGGTTTCATGGTGGCAAGAATGAACCCGTCTGCCATGAATCTATCATCCTAAGGGATAAAGGAAGGGCTATGAATAAATTGAAGGTTCTGGTCGTTGATGACGAACCGGATTTTTGCGAATTGCTGGTCAAACGGCTCATGGCCGGTAAAATGAATGCCGAAGGGACCCAAGACGGCGCCAAGGCCCTGGAGATTCTGAAACAAAAGGATTTTGACGTGGTGGTCCTGGATGTCAAAATGCCGGGTCTGGGCGGGATTGAAATTTTAAGATGGATCAAAGCCAATACCCCCGGGATTGAGGTCATCATGCTGACCGGTGATCAGTCCGTTGAGGCCGGGATCAAGGGCATGCAGCTTGGGGCCTTTGATTATGTCATAAAGCCTGTCCCCATGAACGAACTCCTCGATAAGATCAGACAGGCCTACGAAAAACGACTGGGGCAATGACCTTTTGCCCGGTGGGGGTATCTGAGAAAACCATCACCAAGAAAATTTTTAAAATTTACAACCTGAAAAAATAACTGACATGGATTATTTTGAGCATTCTTTTTTGAAATGTTTTGGATTTTCGAAATTATAAAATCATTTCAAATGGTTATAAAATATTCCCAGAGCTTAAAAATGACAGGCATCATAGTTGCTCTTAGCAATATAAACCCGGTGAAAACTTTTTATATTTTGTAAAGGCTAAATATCATGACGGATGATACAACCCTTCAAGAGGCTCAAAAAGCAGACAAGGTCAAGCGGTTCATTCTGGTCAATATGATCATTGTTCCCTTCATCCCCTTTATGATGGCCATCGGCGTCAGTTTTTATTATTTTACAACCTCTCTTGAGAATAATACCGAAGCAAGCATGAAACGGATCGTATCCGACCACCGGAATATGATCGAATCCTTTCTCGTCGAACGGAAAGCAGACCTGGAATTTGTCACCAATGCCTTTCCATATGATGAGATCAACGAGCAACGGGCCATTGATACGATTTTTGAAAATCTGAAAAAACACTCCGACGCCTTTATTGATCTGGGACTCTTTGACCCCCAGGGGATCCATGTCCGGTATTCGGGCAAATACGAACTTCAGGGAAAAACCTATGCAGATGAATTCTGGTTCAAACAGGTCATGCAGAACGGATCCTATATCAGCGATGTTTTTCTCGGGTATAGACGGATTCCCCATTTCGTTGTGGCCGTAAGACACGGCAGCGGTGAAAACACCTGGGTCTTGAGAGCCACCATTGATACCTTGTATTTTGACCGGATGATTTCCCAGGTAAGAATCGGGAAGACCGGGGAAGCCTATATCCTGAATAAGGATGGTATTTCCCAGTCTGAAAGGCGGTCTTCAAATATCCAGGTCATGGAAAAAGACCCTGAATTTGCAGACCTCTCCAAATCCGAAGAATTGATTCACACATTTATTAAAACCGATTCTTCAGGCATCCAATACCTCTATGCCACCACCTGGCTCAAAGATAAGGAATGGATGCTGGTGGTCCGGCAGGAGAAAAAAGATGCCTATCGGTTCTTATATACGGCGGCCTATATTAATCTGGTCATCATGATTATAG
>JAABTB010000031.1 GCA_011390085.1 Desulfobacula sp. | reverse complement strand
ATGAAACAACGGCTTTATCGGTTCCGGGAATCACCCCGAGACTGACATAGACAAATTTTTCTTCCCCGTTATTGCCGGTAAATTTGATTTCATACTGCATGGGTGCATAATTCTCTGTTTTCAGATTCACCCGTGCTTCAAAATAATTCCGCATGACCTGAATGTCATCGGAAGCCACAAAATCATACCATTTTTTCTTGTCCACAATATCCTGGCGGGCCATGCCGGCAAGCTCGGCAAATTTTGAATTGACCATGGAAATGGTATCATCGGGTTCAATGATAACGGCGGCCGTTCCGGTATATTCAAAAACGGCTCTATAGCGTTCTTCGCTCTTCTTGAGTTCCCTTGTCCTTTCAATGACAAGCTCCTCGAGCCGTTCCTGGTATTTCTGATTTTCCTTCTTAAGCCGGCTTTCCTTTAAACATTTTTGCACGGAATGGTATAAAACGCTCAGGTCCTCAATGGGTTTGAGGATATAATCCCAGGCCCCCAGGTGAAGGGCCTCAACCACGGCAGAAATATTTCCTGTCCCGGAAGCGACCACCAGTGGAATATCCGGTGCTTTGTCCCGCAATACTTCCAGAACCTGAAGCCCATCCATCTCCGGCATTCTCAAATCCAGCAGGACCAGGTCCGGATGCTCCCGGTCAAAGACCTCAATGCCTTTTCTCCCGTTTTCCGCTTCAAAAACAGTGAATTCATAATCTTCCAGATAGGTCCGGATGCTCTGACGGATATACGCTTCATCATCAATGGTCAGAATTTTGTATCTGCTATTGTCTTCCACATCCATTGCCTTATCTTAGTATGAACTTTATATACATGCCTTCTTGCACCGGCGTTTCATTTTCTGAAACATTATTCTTGTGAGGGTTTGTCTGTCAAGCATTAATAGACCGGCCAGGTGAAAATTGTTGCCCAAAACAAGCATCAATGGTATAAAATTCAAACTCTATGAAAACCGATCACGACATCATATTGGAAAATGTTTCATTTGCTTACAAACAGAACAAGATTCTGGAGGATGTAACCCTTTTCATTCAAAAGGGTGAATTTGCGAGCATTGTCGGGCCCAACGGCGGCGGGAAAACCACTCTTTTAAAACTCATCCTCGGCCTGCTCAAACCCGATCAAGGACGGATCCGCATATTTGGAAAACCACCTGCGCAGGCCAGACAGAAAATAGGGTATATGCCCCAGTACGCTCCCCTGGACATGAATTTCCCTGCAACGGTCATGGATGTGGTGCTCATGGGAAGACTGGCCGAAAAAACCTTCTGGTTTTCAAAAAAAGACCGCTCCGAAGCCTTGGCTGCAATTGATGAAGTCGGGATGACCGGCTTTGCCGCTACAGGCTTTAACGAGCTTTCCGGGGGTCAGAGACAGCGCATTCTCATTGCCAGAGCCCTTTGCAGCCGACCGGCCATCCTCTTGCTGGACGAGCCCACCGCCAATGTGGACCATGAAACAGAGGTCAACCTTTTTTCCATTCTTCAGGCCTTGAACTTAAAAATGACCATTCTTGTGGTTTCCCATGACCTGGGCTTTGTTTCAAAATATGTAAAAAGCGTCATCTGCGTGAACCGGAAAGTGGTGATTCATCCCACCACCATTATGAACGGATTGCTGATAAAGGATATTTATCACGGGGATCTGAAGATGGTCCGGCATGATCACCGGTGCAGCCATGAAGGCCACAGCCATGATTGAAGCCATACAGGCCCTCCTGGACCCGGACAACCTGTTTTTAAGATATGCCTTGGTCATGGGCGGTCTTGCATCCGTTTCCTTTGGCATCATCGGCACCTTTGTCACCATCAAAAGAATCGGATACCTGGCCGGCGCCATTTCCCATTCTGTTTTCGGCGGCATCGGCCTGGCTATTTTTCTCCAGGTCAATGTCGGGCTTTCCTGGTTTGATCCCATCCTCGGCGCCACGCTTGCGGCGGTTATCTCGGCCGTTATCATAGGACTTGTCAGCCTCCATGCCAAAGAAAGGGAAGACACCATCATCGGAACCATATGGGCCGTGGGCATGGCCGCCGGTATCCTCTTCATCGACAGGACCGCCGGGTATTTCAATCTTTCCTCCTATCTCTTCGGGGACATCCTCCTGATTTCAAAAAAAGACCTGATTTTTGTCTCCTGCCTGGATGTAACGGTTCTCGGCCTCAGTATTCTTTTTTTCAACCGGTTTTTCAGTGTCTGCTTTGACAGCGAATTCATGTCCCTGAGGGGGCTCAATACCAGTTTTTTCTATCTCCTGCTTTTGGTTCTGACCGCCCTTACGGTAGTTCTCCTGGTCAGAATCGTGGGGATCGTCCTGGTCATCGCCCTTCTTACCATCCCTTCGGCCATTGCCTCTTTTTATGCAAAACGACTCTGGCAGATGATGCTTTTTTCCATCCTCCTGTGTGCATTTTTTACCACGGCCGGCCTCTTGTTAAGCTATACCCTCAGTCTTTCCAGCGGGCCTACCATTATTATCTTAAGCGGCGCCACGTATCTGACACTGCTCATATTTCACAAATGGATCAAAAACTGACGGATTTCAGGGGGGATTGAAACCTTATGCCACAAAAACAAACAAAAAATTTTCAACCCAGCTCCCACTATTTCCTTTTTTTTCTCATGGGGATCGTGTTTCTGGGATGTTTCTCCATCATCCGGCCCTATATCCACACCATCCTGCTGGCCTTGATTCTTTCCTCGGTGGCAAGCCCGGTTCACCGGCGGATCGAAACCGTTCTGGGCAACCGGAAAAACCTCTCAGCCTTCGTCTCCTGCCTCCTGCTCACCATCGTGGTCGTCATTCCCCTGGTGTTCCTGCTGCTTTCACTGATCCAGCAAGGCGTTTCATCGTTTAATGCCATGTATGACTGGATCGCCGATGAAAAATACAAAACCCTTCTGGAGCACCCCCTGACCGTCAAGCTCTATGCCTGGGTAAACACTCAGCTTCCCGACGCCCGTAAGATCTTCCCGGACCTGAACCTTGCCGATCTGGAGATAGACAAACTGGTGCTGGACACCACCTCGAAACTGGGAAAAACACTTTTAAACCAGGGAGGGCAACTGGTAGGAAACATCGGCTCCCTTATCGGAAAATTCTGCCTGATGCTTTTCACCTTTTTCTTTCTGATCCGGGATGAAAGCCGGATCTTGAACCGGGTCCTGCACCTGGCCCCCATGAGCCGGAGCCAGGAAATGCAGATCATCCTTAAAATCAAGGAAATCGCCAAATCCGCCCTGCTCGGAACCTTTGTCACGGCCCTGGCCCAGGGTCTTGCAGGTGGAATCGCCTTTTATATCTGTGGTCTCCCCGGTTTGTTCTGGGGCATGGTCATGGCCTTTGCCTCACTGATTCCCATGGTGGGAACCGCCCTGGTCTGGGTGCCGGCAGCGGTTTATCTCGTTCTTTCCGGAAGCCCTTGGCTCTCCCTGTTTCTTACGATCTGGTGCATCATCATCGTAGGCGGGATTGATAATCTCCTTCGACCCCTTTTCATGCAGAACGGGTCGGAGATGAATACCCTTCTCATTTTTTTCTCCATCCTGGGCGGAATCAGCAGTTTCGGCCTGCTGGGCCTGCTCTATGGCCCGCTGCTCTTTGGTCTTGCCCTGGTTCTGCTGCACATCTATGGGATTGAATTTAAGTCATTTCTGTCTGATCTGGACCGGCAATAGAATTTGCCGGGAACAACGAATGGAAATAAAAAATCCCTATAAAATGAATTATAGGGATAAGTTTTATTGGGTTGGCTCCCCAGCACGGACTTGAACCGCGGACCCATTGGTTAACAGCCAATTGCTCTGCCAACTGAGCTACTGGGGAGCAGCGCCTTTGTAAAGACCTGGAGAGAGTATATCAGCCGTTTTTTTTTGTCAAGGAAAAAACCATAAAAAATTTGACATCATTCCATAACAGGGTTACTCTCTTAAGAAAGCAAAAAGCACACGGATACATAGAGAGGGAAAGCCATGAATATCAACAGCTCAAAAGGGATCTCAGCATACACAACAGCTCAGGTTGATCAGACCCTGCTTCAAAGCCGGAACCGTGACGCATCAAGAACCGAATCGGCAAAGGAAAATACTGCCGACGCCCAAAAGGCTTTTGAGGTTAATATCAGCGAGAAGGCACAGGAAAAAATGGCTTTTGACGCAAACCGGGAAAAATTAAAAACCCAATCCGCCCCGCCTGTTGATCAAGGCCGACAGAGTGCTGCAAAGGCATATGAAACCAGCCGGATTGTCAATATTGTCGCCTGATAAAAAGTATCTCATTCATGATCACTGAAAATGGAATTGTAACCGACGTAAATTCATCACTTGCCTGGATCAGAACCATAAGATCCGGCACCTGTGCGTCCTGTTCTTCTAAAGACAGTTGCGGGACCTCCCTTCATGGCCAAAAAGAGATGGTCCTAACGGTCAAAAACACCCTTAATGTTCAAAAAGGGGACCAGGTGGTCATCGGACTTGAAGCAAAACCCCTGCTGGTCATCTCTTTTCTCTTATACGTCTTTCCTGTTTTATGTCTGATCCTGGGCGCCTTGATTGGAAACGGCCTTGCCCCCTATTTTCATATAAACCCATCCCTTCTTTCCCTTGTCCTGGGAACCCTCTTTTTTGGCGCCGCTTTTTTAATGATCCGGAAAAAAGGCCGGTCACTCTCAACGCGTGAAGCCTATAAACCATTTCTTGTCAGAAAAAAATCCACCCCCATTTCAGGGGGTTGCTCCCTATCCTGAAAATATTATTTTTCCCCTTGCCAACATAGCTGCAATATAATATAACCGCAGCCTAGTTGTGGGTTTGTCGAGTGAACTCTAACCCTTTAGATAAGAGAGAAGTATTATGACATCACAACGAGACCTTAAAATAGCGATATTCATGATGGTCACCTTTCTGGTAACCGGAATTATCTGCTATGCCTCTTTTACTCCCCCTGCACCTGAAGAGCCCATACGTTTGATGTTTCAGAACAAAGGCGGAAAAGTTCTATTCACCCATTCCGGACACATCGGCAATTATTCTCTGGATTGCATAGACTGCCATCATAACGATGACGGAACCTACAACTGCAGTCAGTGTCATGAAGAAACGGGTGATGAAAGCATGCCGTCACGAGCTGATGCATTTCATTCTCAGTGCAAGGGCTGCCATGAAGAAAATGGCTCAGGCCCGGTAGAATGTAATTCGTGTCATTCATTATAGATAATAAATATCCTTCATTATTATCTATGATTAAATGGACAAAGCTTTTTACAAAACAAGGACTTTATTATGATTAAAAGATCTTTTTTCGCATTGACCCGACCCAGGCTCGGCTACGATATGCCGGAGCCTGATCCCAAGGAGCCGAAAGCCATTCCCGTGCCTTCCAACCTGATCCTGTTGCTGCATGATCCCCTTGATGATGCCCGGGAAACCTTTATAAAAAAGGGTGATAAGGTTGAAAAAGGAGGAAAACTCCATCTTTATAAAGACAGTAAGGAATATACCATTTCTCCTGTGGCCGGCACCATAAAGATCATTGACACCTATTCCGATGATTTCGGCAATACTTCCACCTATCTTGTCATCAACACCGACCAGGGCCTTACCGCCGGAACCGATGATGTTCAATATGAGCTGAAGGATACCATCGCCTCTGCCGATGAATACCTGAGGACCCTGCCCGGGGCACCGCCGCTGAAAACACTGGCTGATCCGGACATCAAAATCGATACCATTGTCATCACCTGCGCAGACCCGGACCTTTTATCCACCACTCATCAATATATGGCCTTGAAATTCATGGATGGGATAAAAGAAGGGATTGGCGTGCTGAAACGAATCACCAATGTCCGGAAATTCTGTATCACCGTCCCGGAAAACCTGAACATCAAAGATGAGATAGACCTTGCCCAGGTGTTCAGAACTTCCATGATTTATCCCGCCAACCTGCCCCAGATGATCCTGAAAGATCATTTGAATATGGTTCTGCCGGCGGGAAAAACACCGGAGGATATGGGCATCTGTTTTATGTCGGCCGAGGCTGTGGTGTCTCTTGCCCGGGCCTACAAAACAAAAGCAGCTTGTCATGAAAAAGTCCTGACGATCATCGGCAAACAGGGAACCCCCTATCGGGTGACGGCCGTCATTGGAACCCCCCTTCGCCGGATATTCAATGCCTTCAGCATCCATGTCAATGACCATGACAGACTGGTTATCGGCGGCCCCATGAAAGGGTTTTCAACCTATACCGTTCATCACCCGGTTCAGCCGGATACCGATACCGTCATTGTCCAGGACAGGGATAACATCCCGGAATTATCGGACAATCCCTGTGTGAACTGCGGCAAATGTGTCCGGATCTGCCCGGCCCATATACCGGTCAATATTCTGGTCCGTTACCTGGAAGCCGGTCTTTATCAGGATGCAGCAGACCGGTATGATCTTTTATCCTGTATTGAATGTGGTCTTTGTGCCTATGTCTGTACCGCAAGGATCCCCATCTATCAGTATATACGGCTTGGAAAGCATGAGCTGTTAAAACTTAATGCAGATGCTTAGATTGGAGACTGCCCATGAATAACAATAAATTAATCGTATCCCATGCGCCCTTCTGGCATGATGGAGACAGTCTTTTTACATTGAACCTGAACCTCATGATCGCGGCTCTTCCAGCCGTTATTTTCGGTCTTGTTCAATTTGGGATGCCTGCTCTGGGGGTCCTTGCCCTGTCTCTTTCAAGCGCCATGGTCTGGGAATATGTCATCACCCTTCTCTCCGGGAAAAAAGCATCCATCCATGATCTGGATTCCGCGGTCATCGGACTTTTTCTCGGCATGATGCTTCCGGCCACAGCCCCCTGGTGGCTGGTGATCACCGGAACATTTCTGGCCGTCGTCATCGGAAAAATAATCTTTGGCGGAATCGGTGCAAACCCCTTTAACCCTACCCTTATTGGAATGGCCATTCTGGCCCTTTCATGGACCACCCTTCTTGATTTTGATGCCGCCTATGTCAATTACGATTTTGATTTTACCGCCCTTGTCCCCCTGGCCGCCGTCAAAGCCAAAGGCGCCCTGGCCGTTTCCGATCTTTTCCCATTAAATGACCTTATGATGGGAAAACAAGTCGGTGCCATCGGCACCACCTTCGGACTCGGCCTGGTCATCGGCGGGATCTATCTCATCCTGAGAGGCTTTGTCCGCTGGGAAATCCCGGTTTCATTCATCATCGGTATTGTTTTCACGGCCCTGTGTTTCAATCTGGCAAACCCTGATAAATATGCCGGCCCCATGATCCACCTTTTTTCCGGGTATACCCTTTTCGGGGCTTTCTTTCTGGCGCCGGAGAATTCGTCTTCTCCGGTCAATCGGATTCCCATGTTGATCTTTGGATTTTGTGCCGGACTCATCATCCTTCTCATGAGAAATATCGGTGTTTACGAAGATGGGACGGTCCTGGGCATCCTCTTGTTGAATCTCGTGAACCCTCTCATTGATACCATCAGACCAAAAGCCTTGGGAAAGGGTGTGAACCATGCGTGAAATGATTAATATGGTTGTTGTGTTAACGGTTTTGACGGCTCTCTCAGGCGGGCTTCTGGCAACGGTAAAAGCCAAAACCGAAGTACAGATCGAAAATCAGGTCTTAAAGTTTCAAAAGGCCCCGGCCATCAAAGGCATCTTTCCGGAAACCACCAATGACCCCCTGGCCGAAAGATTTATGATTGATAATGAAGGGGTTCCGTTACAGGTTTTCCCGGGAAAGCTTTCCGACGGCTCAAAGGCTGTTGCCTTTGAGACGAAGGGAACCGGTTTCGGAGGAGCCGTCGGTCTCATGGTGGGTATCAATGTGGATACCGACACCATAGTGGAAGTGAGAGTCACCACCCATTCCGAGACCCCGGGTATCGGATCAAGGGCCAAGGATGACCCTTCTTTTGCATCTCAATTTTCCGGAAAAGGATTGGATACCAATTTCAGCATGAAAGCCGACGGAGGCGCCGTTGATGCCATGTCCGGCGCCACGGTAACATCAAAGGCCGTGAGTGTTGCAGCGAATCAGGCAAAGGAAATCTATCAAAAACTCAAACCTGAAATCGTCAAACAGATGAATTAAAGCAAATTTTTTAGGAGAACATATAAAATGGCACAATCCTTAGCAAAAGAATTTACCAAAGGACTCTGGGCTGAAATACCTCCTTTCCGACTGGTTCTGGGGCTTTGCCCCACCCTTGCGGTAACCAAATCCGTTGAAAACGGAATCGGTATGGGAATTGCAACCACCTTTGTCCTGGTTTTCTCCAATCTTCTGATCTCCCTTCTCAGAAACATCATTCCCTCAAAGGTCAGAATCGCCTGTTATATCGTCATCGTGGCAACCTTTGTCACCATTGTGGAACTCCTGATGCAGGCCTATACCTATGAACTGTTCCTGAAACTGGGGATTTTCATTCCCCTTATCGTTGTAAACTGTATTGTCCTGGGCCGGGCCGAGGCCTTTGCCAACAAAAACGGCCCCCTTCCCTCCGTAGCCGACGGACTCGGCATCGGTATGGGATTTACGCTTTCCCTGGCCGCCCTTGGGGCGGTAAGAGAACTTCTTGGAAACGGCACCCTGACCATCTGGGGCGGAACACCCATATTTGAAATGGCTGAAGGCTTTCTTCCGTTCCGGTTCATGCTCGAAGCGCCGGGCGCCTTTATCGGCCTTGGGCTTATGCTCTGCCTCATGAACCTCATCGGTAAAAAATAAAAGGAGATACTATTATGGGTGATCTATTCGTACTTGTCATCAGTTGTATTTTTATCAACAATATTCTCCTTGCTCAATTCCTTGGAAACTGTCCCTTCCTGGGCACATCGAAAAAGATGGAAACCGCCATCGGTATGGCCATGGCCGTCATCTTTGTTCTGGTCATGGCCGGCGCCATCACCTGGGTCGTCAATGAATACATGCTAAAACCCCTGGATGTTGTTTATCTTCAAACGGTTTCCTTTATTCTGGTAATTGCCGCCCTGGTTCAGTTTGTGGAAATGTTTCTGAAAAAAAGCATCCCGGCCCTGTATGCCGGGCTTGGAATTTTCCTGCCGTTGATTACCACCAATTGTGCGGTTATGGGTGTCTGTCTCATCAATATCAAGGAAGAATATAGCTTTATTGAGGCCCTTGTGACTTCATTCTCCTATGCCGCCGGTTTTGGGCTTGCACTGGTACTGTTTGCCGGGGTCCGGGAAAGAATCCTTCTGGCCAGGGTTCCTAAACCCTTGCAGGATACATCCATCGGGCTGATAACGGCAGGGATAATCGCCCTGACCTTTATGTCTTTTAAAGGAATGGTCTAACTCTGGAATAATCCCCCGGGTTTTTGGGTCTTATGATGAGAGAATATGTCAATACTATAAGGTGATACTATGATTTCAGCTCTATTATTAATGTTAGGCATTGGTGCGGTCTGCGGTATTGTGCTCAGCCTGGCTTCCAAGATTTTTTATGTTTATGAGGACCCGAGAATCGCACAGGTGGAAAACTGTCTTGCCGGTGCAAACTGCGGCGGGTGCGGCTATGCCGGATGTTCTGCCGCTGCTGCCGCCATTGTTTCCGGAAAAGAGCCTGCAAGCCTCTGCATTGTTTCCGGTAAGGATGGGGTAGAGTCCATTGCAAAGGTCATGGGTGTGGAGGTGGGCAATGCAGAAGCGCCTCTGTCCTATAATATGTGTGAGGGTGGTTTCAGAGCCGCCGACAAATACCATTATATGGGGGTCTCCTCCTGCAAGGCCATGGCCGTCGTATTCGGCGGCAAACGGGTTTGCGGGGTGGGCTGTATCGGACTTGGCGACTGCGTCAAAGCCTGTCAGTTCGGTGCCGTCTCCATCGGCCCCAAAGGACATCCGGTGGTGGACGAGGAAAAGTGCGTGGGTTGCGGGGCCTGCCAGAAAGCCTGCCCCAAAAATATCATTGAGGTCAAAACCCTTTCCGAAAGGATCATGAAATTCAATCAGAAATATGATCCCCTGGCGCCTTGCGCCCAGACCTGTCCTGCCGAGATCAATATCCCGCGCTATATCAACCAGCTCAGGGAAGGCAAATACAAGGAAGCGGTCCAGACCATCCGCCTTCGAAATCCCCTTCCCCTTGCCTGCGGCCGGGTCTGTCCCCATCCCTGTGAGACTGAATGCAGAAGAGGAGTTGAGGATGAGCCGGTCTCCATTAACCAGTTGAAACGGTTTGTGGCGGATTATGAAATGAATTCCGGTTCACGGATCCCCATCAAATGCGCCCCGGATACCGGCAAAAAAATTGCCGTGGTCGGCGGCGGACCCTCCGGTTTATCCTGTGCTTTTTTCCTGAGACGGATCGGCCATCAGGTGGATATATTTGAAGCCATGCCCAAACTCGGCGGCATGCTCCGGTACGGGATTCCTGAATACCGGCTCCCTAAAAAAGTTCTGGACTGGGAAATCCAGGGAATCCTGGATCTTGGGATCAAATCCTTCTGCCATGTGAAATTCGGGGTTGATTTCGGCCTCGGCTCTTTGATGGCGGCCGGTTACAATGCCGTCTTCCTCGGTGTGGGCGCCTGGGAGGATTTCTCCCTGGGGATAGAAGGAGAAAACCTGGATGGATGCTTTACCGGTATCAATTTTTTACAGCGGATTTCCGGTGGTGAAAAAATAAAGCTGGGCCGGACCGCCGCCGTGGTCGGCGGTGGTAATACTGCCGTTGACTGTGCCAGAACCCTTTTGAGGCTGGGCCTTGATAAAGTCTATATGGTTTACAGAAGAACCCGGAAAGAAATGCCGGCCAATGAGGTTGAAATCGTTGCCTCTGAACATGAAGGCATTGAATTTGTCTTCCTGGCCGCACCCACCCGCGTGGTCGGGGATGATAAAAATAAGGTCACCCATCTGGAATATCTCAAGATGCAGTTGGGGGAACCGGATAAAAGCGGCCGGCGCCGTCCGGAACCCATAGAAGGATCTGAGACCCTGCTTGCCGTTGACATGGTCATATCCGCCATTGGCCAGTCACCGGACGCATCTTTCAAAAATCAGGACCCCCAGCATAGGATGAAAGAACTGGAACTGACAAAATGGAATACCATTGACAATAATCCTGCGACTCATCAGGCCTCTATTCCCTATATCTTTACGGCCGGTGATGCGGCCACGGGACCTTCGCTCGTGGTGGAAGCCATTGGCGGCGGAAGACGAGCAGCCCGGTCCATTGATCTTTTCCTGAAAGGAGAGGCTGTTGAACCGGTGAAGGATTCGCTTCAGAAAAAACGGATCCATGAATCCATTTTCACAAAAGTAGACGGCATTAAAAAGACTGCCAGGGCCAAACAGCCGGAACTTCATGTGAATGAACGTCTGGATTCCTTTATTGAAGTCGATCTTGTGCTTCCGGAAGCCGATGCCCACAAGGAAGCCGAAAGATGCCTCAATTGCTGCAGAATCTGCTATAACCCGGATATTGTTTTCCCCATGGCCAAAAAGGCGGGTTGATACTGATCCTGAAATATGGATATGAATAGAGGCTGAAGGGTATCTGCAAAAGATACCCTTCAGTTGTTATGTGAAAAAGCCATGATAAAAAACCGATTTAAAAAATCCAGTATGGCGGTCATCAGCCTTTTGATCATTGTGCTTTTTGGCGGTATTTATCTTTTCCTGGATATCTCGTCATTTATAAAAAAACCTTTCAGACCCGGCTCACAGGAGCAGACCCTCACTATTGTTCCGGGCCAAAGCCTCAAGGCCATTGCCGAACATCTTGAAAATCATTCCATTATCTCAAACAAACTCTATTTCAGCATATACACAAAAATAAAAAAGGCAGGAAAAAAACTCCAGGCAGGAGAATATGTTTTGTCCGGGTCCAAATCCCCGGAAGAAATTCTTGATATCCTGGTCAGCGGGCGAGTCAAACTTTACAGGGTCACCCTCCCCGAAGGCGTTACCATTAAAGAAATCGCCGGTCTCATCGAAAAGGAGGGATTCTGTGATCCGAAAAAATTTACGGCCCTCTGCCAAAATCCTGACTTGATCAAAAAACTGGAAATCCAAGCCGGATCCCTGGAAGGCTATCTTTTTCCGGACACGTATTTTTTTTCAAGGCAGAACACCTGTGAAGACATCATCATTGCCATGGCCGGGCGGTTCAAATCCATTTTCACGGAAGCCCGGCAAAAGCGAACAAAGGAGTTGGGATTCTCCATTCATGAAATTCTTACCCTGGCCTCCATCATTGAAAAAGAAACAGGGGCTGGTGTCGAACGGCCCCTGATTTCATCGGTTTTTCATAACCGCCTGAAAAAAAACATGAGACTTGAAAGTGACCCCACCGTTATATACGGCATTGAAGATTTTGACGGCAATATCAAAAAAACCCATCTGCAAACCCGGACCGAGTACAATACCTATCAGATCATGGGACTTCCGCCGGGCCCCATTGCAAGCCCCGGCGCCTTGGCCATTGAGGCAGCCCTTTTCCCGGACCAAACTCCGTATTTCTTCTTTGTATCCAAAAAAGACGGAACCCATTATTTTTCAACAACCTATGCAGAACACAGACGCGCCGTCATAAAATACCAACTCAAAAGATAAAGCTCAGCCATCAAACCGTTCAAACTGTTTGAGATAAATGATTAAGGCA
>JAABTB010000293.1 GCA_011390085.1 Desulfobacula sp. | reverse complement strand
TGGGCGAACCTTATGTCCAGGCCTTTCCTGTACCTGAATTGTTTTTTGAGTTTCTCACGGAAGGATATCTGACCCTGGCAGAAGCCTACCTGATCAGCCTTCCCCATCTTTCCTGGAAAATGGTGTTGATCGGGGACCCTTTATATAGGCTGAATTTAAAATCCTGATCATCATCCATGCTTTTAAATGAAATAAAAAAAACCGCCCGGCTTTCCATGCCCATTGTGGTGGGGCAGCTCGGCCAGATGCTCATGGGGGTGGTGGACAATATCATGGTGGGGAAACTCGGAGCAACGGCTTTGGCAGCCGCCTCCATTGCCAATTCCATGTTTATGCTGGTCATGGTGGTGGGTTTCGGCCTGACCATGGCCGTCACCCCTCTGACCGCCATTGCCTGCGGGGCCGGGAAAGATAAGGAATGCGGGGTGGTTCTGAGGCAGGGAATTCTGGTCAATCTGTTTTCCGGTATGGTGCTGTGCGGGCTCACCTTTTTTCTCTCGGAAGCGATCCCTTATCTGAACCAGCCCCCGGAGATTGTGGCCCCGGCTTCCCTTTATATGAAAATCCTGGGGGTGTCCATCCTTCCCCTCATGCTTTTCCAGAGCTACCGCCAGTTTGCCGAAGGAGTGAGTTTCCTGAAGCCGGCCATGATCATCACCCTTTTGGCCAATATCGTGAACATTATGGCAAACTGGATTTTCATATATGGGCATCTCGGCGTTCCGGCCCTGGGCCTGACCGGCGCCGGGATTGCCACCATCACCTCAAGACTGTTCATGGCAGTGGCCCTGATGATACTTGTGACCCGGTCTTCAAAAATGAGGCGGTTTGAGCCCGTCCTGAATTTTGCAAAAATTGATTTTCCCATGGTGCGAAAGCTTCTTAGCATCGGCATTCCGGCAGGCTTGCAGTATTTTTTCGAGGTCAGCGCCTTTTCCGCCTCCGCCGTCATGATCGGCTGGATGGGGACCAAGGCCCTGGCCGCCCATCAGATTGCCATGAACCTTGCTTCCATATCCTTTATGGTGGCCATGGGGATCTCTTCCGCCGCCACCATCCGGGTCAGCAATGCCGTGGGAAGGAAGGACGTTCACGGGACACGCATGGCCGGATTTTCTGCGGCCGCCCTGTGTGCCCTGTTCATGGCATCGGCAGGCCTTGTGTTTATTTTTTTCCGATTCCTTCTGCCAACCTTTTATGTGGAAGATAAAACCGTCATTGATATGACCGCCTCGCTTCTCATCATTGTGGCTTTTTTCCAGATATCCGACGGAACCCAGGCCGTCGGCATCGGTATCTTACGGGGCATGACCGATATGAAAATCCCCACCCTCATCACCCTTGTGGCCTATTGGGTCATGGGCCTCCCGTCCGGATACATCCTGGCCTTTGGATTTGATATGGGCATCTTCGGCGTCTGGTACGGCCTTTTCATCAGTCTTACGGCCTCCGGGCTGTTTATGATGATGCGGTTCCATGCCAAAAGCAAAACCCTTGTCTTTTATCCCTGAGACCCCGGTGTTAATGTTTCAGGATGGTCTCCACCCGGACCGGTTTTTTGATCTGTTTTTCATTCAGCATGATGGCTTCGGTCTGTTTCCAGGCTTCCACGTCCATGGTCCCGATTTTTACGTCGGCGGAGGGTTTGATCAGCTCCCGGGTGGCAATGAGCTGAAGCCTTCTCAGCTCGTCATTGCTTTCCTTGTCCTGTTTTTTGACTTCCATGAGGACATCGGCTTCGTTTGAAGGGTCCATGGCCGCTTCCCATCCTTTGAGAAGGGCGTCCATGAATTTTTTCACCACCTCGGGTCGGTTTTTCCAGACCTTCTCCGATGTGATGACGGAATTGGCCACAAAATTGACGCCGAAATCCGCGGGATTGAAAAAATAAACTCTTTCTCCCTCTTTTTCCAGCTTGTCTTTCAGGATGACCCCCTGGGAATTGAAGTATACCGGCCAGACATCCACTTCCCGCTTGAAAAACGGGGTAAAATCAAACCTTACCCCGGTGATTTTAACCTCTTTTGAGGTAATGCCGGCCTTTGCAAAAAGAGTGTTCATAACGGTTTCATCGTTGCCCCCAAAGGTAATGCCGATATTTCGTCCCCTCAGGTCGTCAAGGGTTTTGATCTGGGGCTGATCCGTCCTGTATATCCATTGCATGGGGTTGACCTGGAAAAGCTGGGCCAGGACCATGATTTTGGCGCCCTTGTCCAGGGCTCGGATGACCTGGTCCGCCGAAGCCACCCCAAAATCCGAATGGCCCAGCTCCAGTTCATTGATGGCGTTTTTTTCCGGGCTTCCTTCCTTGACGGTGACCTTGAGGCCTGCCTCCTTGAAATATCCTTTTGCGTCCGCATAGATATCCCCTGCAACGCTGGTGTTAAAAAGCCATTTGAGCCTGTAGTTCAATTCGATTTCATCGGCATGGGAAGCAACTGAAAATAAGGCGGTGAATAAAAATAACACTAAAATATGGATACTTTGTTTTTTCATCTTGAGTTTCCTCCCTTTGAAACAGACCATCGGGTTTTTATTTGTTCACCCAGGGTTTCAAGACAGCCCTGGTAAATGGAAATGATGATGCCGATCAGAAATAGGGCGATCAGGATTTTGGCAAGGTCGCTCTGGTACAGGGCAACCCGGATGCTGTAGCCGATTCCGGCATTGGCGGCAATGAATTCCGCCACAATGGTCCCGGCCATGGCCAGGGTGGCGCTGCCCGAGATCACGGTGGTGAGCTTGCTTAAATTTTCAAAGGCCCGGATTTTCACCTCAAGCTGCCAGCGCATTCTTCCGGTGATAATATAAAAATGTTCAATATCCTCCACCGGCGTGGCCATGATTCCCAGAACCGACAAGAGCAGGGGAAAATAACAGATCATGGAGGCGATCAGGAGCCTTGACATGAAACCGTCCCCCAGGAGGATAAAAATAATGGGGGCCAGGGCCACAATGGGATAGGCCTGGATATTATAGGCTGTGACCTTGATAAAGGACCCCATCCAGGAGGATCTGCGGCCGGCAATGCCCACCCCGAAAGCCAGGGCAATGGACACGCACTGGCCCAGCACCGTCACTGACATGGTGTTCATGACATCCAGGAAATAGGTGTCAAAGACCTGGGCAAGGGTTTCCAGGATAAGTTCGAACCCGGGAATGACGTAGTCGGACAGGGACAACCCCGCCTTGATCAGCAGCAAAGAGATGAGGCCGATGGAATATACAATCAAAAACTGGTAAATCCGCCTAAACAGCATTCATGATCTCCAGCATGGTCCGGTCAAGGGCTTGTTTATCCGGCGCATAGCCTTTTGTATAATCCCGGCCCCGGATGATGGAACAGGTTTTATTTCCGGACGGTTTTCCAAACACAAGGATTTCCCGGCAAAAAGAGGACACTTCCATGAGATTGTGGGAAATGTAGAGGAACATTTTATCGGCAAAAAGATCCTTGATGGACAGGATAATGGTTTCCCTCAGTTTTTCATCCACATTGGCCAGGCTTTCATCCATGATCAACAGATCAAAATCCTGCAACAGGTACCGGACCAGGTTAATCCGGTTCTGCTGGCCCATGGACAGCTTTGAAAACCTGGATCGCAGAATGGGCTTTAATTCAAAGATGTCGATGAGCCGGTTTTTCAGC
>JAABTB010000292.1 GCA_011390085.1 Desulfobacula sp. | reverse complement strand
TTGATATAGCTGGAATATCGGTCCTCATCCAATTCACCGCTTTGGATGGCGGCGCGGACGGCGCAGCCGGGCTCGTTTTCGTGACTGCAATCCGCATACCGGCAATTGGCGGAAAGCAGGGCAATTTCCTCGAAACCGGCGCTGATCCCCTCACCGGCCCCTAAAATGCCCAGCTCCCGCATACCCGGCGTATCAATCAGCATGGCCCCATTGCCAAGAACAATGAGCTGGCGGCGGGTGGTCGTATGGGTACCCTCTCCCGTACCGCTGACGGCCTTTGTGTTAAAGGCCTCCCGGCCCAGGAGGCGGTTGATGAGGGTGGTCTTCCCCACACCGGAGGAGCCCAGCAGGCAGTATGTCTTTCCCGGGGAAAGCGCCTGTTGAAACACATCAAACCCCATTCCCGTGATATTGCTGAGGGCGATCACCCTCGCCGTGGTGACGGAATGAATCACTGCAAGCTTTTGCTCCAGTTCATCCAGGGAAATCAAATCCGTCTTGGTGAGGACGACAACCGGTTCGACATGTCCGTCCGTGGCCATGACCAGGTACCGGTCCAGGCGGCAGGGATTAAAGTCAAAATGGCAGGATTGAACGATAAAGGCAGTATCGATGTTGGCGGCGATCATCTGGAAATCGATGTTTCTGCCGGGGGTTTTGCGCCTCAGGAAGGTCTTCCGCGGAAACACCCGGTGGATGATGGCTGCAGCGCCGTCGTTGTAATATTGCACCCCTACCCAGTCCCCGGCGCACGGCAGGTCGACGGAACTCTCAATCTGGAAAGTCAGCTTCCCGGACAACTCGGCCGGAACCTCCCTGGAATCATCCTTTATCAGGTATGAGCCGCGGTCCACCGCGGATATGCGGGCAAAGCCGCACCCCTCCGGACCAAACTCAGCCGCATGGGCTTCAAACCATGGGTCAAAACCAAGATCTTTTAATTTCATAGGCCCCGCCAGAGCCCTTCTTTGCCTTCAATTTCCAGAATTGACAGGAGAGCAGGGATAAACATCACCTGGTCATGGACCCGGCCCTGTTTTTTGGCGCAGGCCAGCAGCATGGTGGTGGCGACCTGATAAATTCGGTGGCGCAGGGGATGCTGGGAAATATCCCGGCCGTCGGCAACGGATTGCTCGCATTGGGAAGGGTCCGGCGAGGTAAAGCATTGACAGGACAGGGGCCGATTTTCATAGATGGAACATAATTTTTCAGCATTCAGAAACGGGCATTTCGCCCTGTACAGCGGCGGCTTCCGGTCCTTCATGTCTTTGGCCAGTTTGCAGCGAAGCAGATCCAGATTGTCGGGGGATTCTTTTGCTCGGAGATAGCGAGCTATATCAATCACCACCTGGGGAGGGCATTCAACGGGGAAAAAGCAGCAGTGGCAGCAGCCTTTGGTGCAGGCGATGGGTGAAACATCGGGAAAATTTTGTCCAAAGGCGGAAAGGGCCTGGTCAATATGCCGGGTGCAAACGGCCATCATTTCCGAAGCATCATGAAGGTCCGCCATGTCTGTAAACATCTGGGTCCCCAGCTCTGTAAACAATTGCTCGTATTGCCTGCCCACTTCCTTCATTTTTCGGGCGACCTCTTGAACCCGTGCGTTGGAAAAATATATCAAGGATTCCTTCATATGCCTGCCTTTGTTTTTTGTAATAAAAGGGAATCGTCCCCTTGAAACCAGAAATCCGGGGGTTAATGCTCTGCCCGGGCTCTTTCAAACAACCGGCTGATGCTGTCTATATACTCCTTATTCTGACAAGGTTTGGACAGATGATCAATATAGGGGTCTTTTTGTCTCAGGTCTTTTATGGATTCGATAGGTATCATCCAAGGGCGCCCAGTCGCCAACCGTCCTTTTCAATGCGGACAAATCCGCTTCCATCCGCTCGGATACCTGGCCCGTTGTCTTGATCATGTCCCGGGTTTCCAGTTCAATATAGCCGTTGATCAGCCAAAACCGGTTAATGGCATAAATGAGGATACCCATCACGATAAAAAGGGAGAAAATCACACCCAGTATTTTTTTTCGAATCGTCATAAAATGTTCCAGTTTTTAGCCTGCCGATACCAACCCAGTATAAACCGCTTCAACCTTTTTGTAAATTTTTTCCCAGGTATAGGGGGCGGCGGCGGACCGGATATAGTCCAGATCCGGTTCCACCTTGTGCATGACCGCTTCCATGACCCGGCTCAGGGTTTCGGCAAGCTGAATTTCCAGGCCTTCCTCATCTTTCGGGTGGGGGGTGTCAATGGTTTTCAGTTCCGGAAGGGGGATGAGCCTGACCATGGGGTTTTCTCCGGCGCCGAGGATTTCCCTGACGCCGGGCAGGGCCGTGGTGACAATCCTGCACCCCGACGCCAGGGCCTCCATCAGTACCAGGGGCAGGCCTTCAAAAAAGGAGGGCAGGACAAAGACGTGGCAGCGCCGCATCAGAGCACCCAGGGCCTCATGGCTCAAGGGGCCGTGATGGACGGCCTTTGCTCCCAGATTTTGGGCCAGGGCCAGGCATGTTTCCAGTTCCCGGCCCGTGCTGTTGCCGGCCAGGTGAAGACGGAAGGGCAGCTCCTTTATCCGTTCCAGGCTTTTTAAAAGCCAGGGTACGCCTTTGGCAGTGCTGAGTTTACCCGCATATAAAAGCTCCACGGTTCCTTCAAAGACCTTGGGCGCATAGAAAAAACAGGCCGCGTTATACCCGCCGCCGATGACATGGATCCGGGAAGCGTCAACTTTGATGGCGGCCATGATCTTTTCTTTCTGGTCCAGGCTCAGGGCAATGATCCTGTCGGTTTTCGCAAGATCCGGGGTGATGGCCCGGCCCACCTCCGGGCACAGATAATGCTGGCGAAGGCAGGTGCCGTGACAGGTCGCGACCATGGGGATATGGGGAGCCAGGGACCGGGCCAGGGCCGAGACCACCCAGAGATGGTGGGTGTGCAGGATATGGGGCCTGAAAGCCTCCAGGGCTTCCCGAATTTTCTCCTTGAAGGCCTGCCGGTACATCTTCATATCGGCCTGACAGAGGCTGGAAAACACCGTGCTCGGATAGGGCATGACGTCGCTCATGCCGGGGATGGGCATGGCCAGGTCTTTCCCGTCAAATTGGACAAAGATGCAATGATCTTCGGGCACCAGGGTTTCCGGGACCTTAAATTCCCCCTGGACCCCGGCCACCAGAAAATTTTCGTGGCCGTTTTGCTCACTCCAGCCAATGATGTCCCGTATATATTTGCCGCTCCCGGTGAAATCAGGGGTCTGGCTGATGAGATGAAGAATTCTCATTCCTATCCCATGACTTCCCTCAGAATAATGTCTTCAACGGCCTGAATTTTCCCCAGATGGTCGGTTACGCTGAATTCAATATCGCCATGAGCCGCCCTCGCCTTTTTCACAACTTCGGGAATATCCACCCGGATATGGCTTCCCGCAGCAATAAAAAACGGAAAGATAATGATTTTTTTTGCCCCCAGGGCGGCCAGTTCGTCAATTTTGTTTTCCAGAAGCGGCTCTGCAAACTGTAAAAAAGCAAATTCCACCGCTTCAAATGACCCGGTGGCCTTTTTGGAAAGGCGATCCGCCAGGGATGCGATTTCCATATTGGATTCTCGTTTTCTGCTGCCATGGGCAGCTATGATAAGTGCTTTCACTCTAT
>JAABTB010000291.1 GCA_011390085.1 Desulfobacula sp. | reverse complement strand
TGTACATCCGATCCCAGTCAATGGCCGCCAATGCTTTTTTATTGATCACCGTATACCCGGACTGGGAATCGGCAATATTCCAATATCCCGAGGCGATCTTTGTGAAAAGGGAAAGAAACCCGTTGCCCAGATACCGGATTGTCGGTATTTTTTGAAAGGCTTCCCCGGTAAAGAGTCTGTTTCCTTTGGAATAATCCGCCAAACCTTCGGCCACCGCCTCAAGAAGAGACGGAAGATCGTCGGGGTTCATCTGGCCGTCTCCTGCCATGACCACGGCCATGTCCATGTCATGATCCCTGGCCCATTTATATCCGCTGGCAATGGAGCCACCCACCCCCTGATTGACCTGATGCTCGATCAGGACGACTCTTTTATCTTTTTTCAGAACATCTTTAATGGTCTCAACCGTTCTATCCTTACTGAAATCATCCACAACCACCATATAATCCACATATTCAGGCATGGTTGAAATCACCATTTCAATCTGGGTTTCTTCATTATGACATGGAATTACCACGCAAAGTGTTTGATTTTTATACATATCTCATCCATTTCACCTTTTTGTTCCCCATTGGCCGCAAGTCTAATTTCTTAAACTATTTTGAATTGTTTCTGTGATATAATCTATCTCTTCATCTGAAAGATAAGGGTGTATCGGAATACTGAGAATCGTTTCACTGACGGTTTCTGCAACCGGGAAATCACCCTTTTTGTAGTTCAACGTCGAAAATGCCGGCTGCAAATGAAGTGGTTTGGGGTAATACACGGCTGAGGGTATCTTTTGGGAATCAAGCTGTGAAATAAGGGAATTTCTATCCCGGCAAAGAAATGAAAATTGAGCCCATGAACTCAGACAATTATCAGGAATCTTCTGAAGCTGAACCAACCCATCAAGTTTTTCTCTGTATTTCCGGGCGATCATCTCCCTTTTTTTCAATTCAGACTCAAAAATTTTTAATTTCGAAATCAGAATGGCCGCTTGAAGGGTATCCAATCTCCCGTTGATTCCTATCCGGATATTCTCATATTTATGGCGACCCATTCCGTGTACCCTTATTGAAACCAATTTTTCATTCAGGCTTTCGTCATTGGTAAAAATAGCTCCCCCATCCCCGTAACAGCCCAGAGGTTTTGCCGGGAAAAAGCTGGTGGCCGCCATATCGGCAAGATTTCCGGCCATTTTTTCTCCTGACCGGCTACCGAGGCTCTGGGCACCATCTTCTATGACTTTTAACTGATGGTGATCTGCGATCTCATTGATGGCTTTGTAATCGGCAGGCAAACCGAAAATATCCACAGGAATCACACATTTCGGCGCTAATCCTCTGTGGCGAGGATTTTTATGAAAATCTTCAATGGCCTTTTCAAATTTCTCAGGATCAAGATTGAACGTGTTTTCATCAATATCGACAAAAACCGGAACAGCCCCCAGAAGGCAAATGACTTCAGCCGTGGCAATAAAGGTGAACGGTGAGGTGAACACGGCATGACCCGGCCCGATATCCATGGCCATTAAAGCCATGAGCAATGCATCCGTACCGCTGGCACAGGACGTCACATACTTTGCGCCGGTAAAATCGGAAAGTTTTTTTTCAAGTTCATATACCTCCGGGCCCATGATAAATTTGCCGTGGGACAAAACCTTGTCCATTGACAGCTTGATATCATCACCCAATACAACTGCCTGGGCCTTTAAATCGATGAATTCTATGGGTTTCTTCATGATCGAGCGTTTTTAGCCTTTATTGTGTTTATATGTCATCTTGCCTGTTCTCATTTCTTCAGGCAAGGGCTGATTCTCCTCCAGATCCAGACAAATCAGCTTATTATTTTCTGTTTCCCGGTATTTTAATCCGCTTTCAGTGCAAATATAAAATCCGTCCGTTGTTTTCTCTTTCAGCCGATGCCCATGTCTTGAAATCCACCCCGCAGGCTCGGCAGGAACGCCCATCACCATTGTGTAATCGGGGATATCCTTTGTGACAACGGCACCGGCGGCAACAAAGGCATAGCAGCCGATGGTAACGCCGCAGACAATGGTTGCGTTGGCGCCAATGGTGGCACCCTTTTGAATAAGGGTTTTCTCATACAAATTTTTCCTGGATATTTCCGATCGAGGGTTTGAAACATTTGTCAAGACACAGGAAGGACCAAGGAACACATCATCTTCGATATCAACCCCATCATAAACCGAAACATTATTCTGGATCTTGACATTGTCCCCGATTCTCACATCCCCTGACACACATACATTCTGTCCAAGATTACAATTTTGGCCGATGACTGCGCCGAAAAGGATGTGTGAGAAATGCCAAATTTTTGTCCCCCGGCCGATGATGGCTCCTTCATCCACATATGATGATTCGTGCACAAAATAATTCAGTTTATTTATCATGGTTTCCGGCTGCTCTAATTTGGGTCAACAAACGGGTGAACAATGGATTTATTTTTCAAGACAGGCGTCGTGTTTCGAATCGATGCCACCAGATTCAAGGAAGGCCGTGCATCCTCAATACCATATCCCCTGCCCTCCAGGATATCTTTGTATACCAGCGTGTGCAGGTCGGTGAAACCCCCTGAAAATTCAATTTCTTTTTCATCAATGGTAATGGACCTGAAGGTCGGGACGCCTCCCGCCTTTGCCTGTGCCGGTAAATCTTTTGGATCAACAGACAAAAACCATCTTACACAGGCATTGTCAAGTTCTATAAAACCTGCGGTTTTCTTTTTATCGGCAAGATGAAGCTCTTGATAACGGACATCCCCGAACAACCAGATCAGCATATCAAAAAAATGGATGCCGATATTGGTTGCAATCCCGCCGGATTTGGAAGGGTCTCCCTTCCATGAATTAAAATACCACATCCCCCGGGACGTGATATACGTTAAATCCACTTTATATTTTTTTTGTTTAGGCGCTGCCATAATTTTAGTTTTCAGATCAATGATGGAAGGATGAACCCTTAACTGGAGAACCGTGTATACTTTTTTTCCGGTCTCTTCTTCCATGAGTTTAATCGCGTCAAGATTCCATGGATTCAATACCAGAGGTTTTTCACATACGGCATCGGCACCGATCCTGAGAGCAAACCGCATATGTGCATCGTGAAGGTAATTGGGAGAACAGATGCTGACATAATGAATTTTTCTTTTTTCATCCACCCTTCTCAATTTTTCTGCATGTCTGTCAAACCGTTCAAATTCCGTAAAAAAAGACACATCATAGGAAAAACTGTCCAGTATGCCCACGGAATCGCTGTTATCCAAAGCAGCCACCAGATTGTTCCCTGTCTCTTTAATGGCTTTCATATGCTTTGGTGCCACATAACCGGCAGCACCTATCAAGGCGAAATTTTTTTTCATTACCACATCCCTTCTGGTAACACTGATTAAGAATATTAAAAAATACTAGCCATTACATCCCATTGAGCTATCTTTTCTCCCAAAGGATAACATGGCAAGGGTAATCAGTATATTAAACCAAAGGATTGCCATGTGAACAACTCTGAATACAATAGCCAAGGCCATTCCTTTTTCATGTCCAATCAAAGGTGCAAGGATAAGAGTGATAACACCCTCCCTGACACCCAGGCCTGAAGGCGTGATCATACTTATAAAACCTGCTACATAACCCGCCGGAAATGAACTTACAAAAAT
>JAABTB010000290.1 GCA_011390085.1 Desulfobacula sp. | reverse complement strand
TTAAGCGGGGATTCCCCCTGGTTTGACGATGTCCGGACAACGGATAAAACCGAATCCATGGAAGATCTGTTTCACCTGGCGGCCCTGAAGGCAAGGCAGTCGTTGGAGCCCCTCCTGGGGTCCGACCCTGAAAAATGGCAATGGGGAAAGGTGCACACCCTGGAACTGGTGAATCCCATCCGGCGAAGCGGGGCAGGCAAGGCCCTGCTCGGGTCCGGCCCCATGCCCGTGGGCGGGTCCGGGGAAACCCTTTACCGGGGATGGTATGATTATGACAAACCCTTTGAGGTCACCCATTGCGCGTCCCTCCGCATGGTGGCGGATTTTTCGGACAATGACAAAATCCTGGCCGTCCTGCCCGGTGGGGTGACCGGCAGAACCTTTCACCCCCACCAGAAAGACCAGGTTGAAGCCTTCATGTCCGGCGAGAAAAAATACTGGTGGTTCAGCGACAAGGCCATTGATGCGCATGAAACGGCAAAGATGACCCTGACGCCTTAAAACAGTTTGCTCTTGACTCCATAGAGTACCTGTTGTACATATTGTATGTAACGTATAAAAATGGAGACGTCCTATGAGCGCTAAAGTCACAACGGCCGAAGCAAGAAAAAATCTAGCCGATATTGTTAACAAAGTGGCATACAACAAGGAACCCATCGTCCTGACACGCCGGGGGCAGGACGTTGCGGCTCTGGTTTCCATGGAAGAGTTTGAATTGCTTCAGCAAATTGAAGATCATATTGATATTGAAGATGCCAGGCAGGCCCTTGCAGAATCCGGAGACAATATTCCTGCCGAAGACGTCTGGAAAAAATTAGGGCTTTGATGCATGACGTATTCCATAGAGTTCAGGCCTTCCGTGTTAAAAAATCTGGAGCGGTTTCCTAAACGGGATCTGGTCCGGATCAAGAAAAAAATAGAGGAACTCGGCCGAGATCTGCCGGAACCCAATACAACCAAAATGAAAGGGAATCATTCTTTTCATAGGGTTCGTACCGGCGACTACCGCATCATATATGAGATCCGGGATGACCGCTTAATCATCCTGATTGTGAAAATCGGCCACAGGAAAGATGTGTACAAGGGTCTTTGAATTCACGCCATGATCATTCCCCGATGATTTTGACCAGGACCCGTTTTTTTCTGCGGCCGTCAAATTCACCGTAAAAAATCTGCTCCCAGGTGCCGAAATCAAGCTCGCCCTTTGTAACCGCCACCACCACCTCCCGGCCCATGATCTGCCGCTTCATGTGGGCATCGGCATTGTCTTCGCCCACATTGTGGCGGTACTGGGAAACAGGTTCATGGGGAGCCAGTTTTTCCAGCCAGCAGTCATAATCATGATGGAGCCCGGCTTCATCATCATTGATAAAGACCGAGGCCGTGATGTGCATGGCATTGACCAGCACCAGGCCTTCCTGAATCCCGCTGTCATCCACACAGCGCCGTATTTCCGGAGTAATATTGACAAAGGCCCGCCTGGACGGGATGTTGAACCAGAGTTCTTTTCTATAAGTTTTCATAAAAAATCCGCCTTAATATTTTTTTTAACCTTAACCACACAAATCCATATTTTGCAAGTGCCGCAAAGGGTTTCATTGACGAGCCAAGCCGGAATTCAGGATCAATGCCTTGACAAAATCCGGATAAACACC
The DNA here is from genome assembly GCA_011390085.1 of Desulfobacula sp. Lineage (GTDB taxonomy): Bacteria > Desulfobacterota > Desulfobacteria > Desulfobacterales > Desulfobacteraceae > Desulfobacula. Next base: position 2,004 of record JAABTB010000290.1, on the reverse strand, counting down.
CAAAATTACAGCCATGAGAATTCTTCTGACAAACGATGACGGATACAATGCCCCGGGCATCCTGGCCCTTTATGAGACCCTGAGCGCCGACCACGAGGTCCTTTTGATCGCGCCGGACAGGGAAAAAAGCGCCGTGAGCCACGGCATCAGCCTGAACCAGCCCATGCGGATCCATACCATCCCCCTGGACAACGGCAGACAGGGATACGGCATCTCCGGGACCCCGGCCGACTGCGTGAAACTCGGGCTGTTTGAACTCTGCCCGTCCAAGCCTGACCTGATCATTTCAGGGATTAATCCCGGCTGCAACACCGGGGTGGACATCAATTATTCAGGCACGGTGGGGGCGGCGCGGGAAGGGGCCCTGAACCGGATCTTCAGCATAGCGGTCTCCATCCGGAAATCAGAAAAGCCAATGGATTTCAAAGGTATGTCCGGATTTATTGCAGGGCTTACGGGAAAAATCCATGATTTCGACCTGCCGGACAGGACCTTTCTGAACATCAATGCCCCGGACCTTCCCATGGATACGGTCCAGGGCGTCCGCATCACCCGCCAGGCCCAGGAAAATGTGTCAAAACAGTTTGAAAAACGCCTGGATCCTAAAAACAGGTTTTATTACTGGTACGGCACTGTCAGCCGGAACGACGGAGAAACCGATACGGATCTCCATGCCCTGGCCCATAACTGCATCTCCATCACCCCGATCCAATGCGACCTTACGGATTATAAAACCATGGAAAGGCTCTGTTCCATTCCCATCGGCAGCAGGCCTTAGCGGATAAAATATCAAGACTTTAGATAAAAAAAGAGCAGGACAGATGTTATTCATATCCGATGAGATCAGCATACCCGAAACGGAAATCCGTTTTGAGGCCATCCGGGCCCAGGGAGCCGGAGGACAGAACGTCAACAAGGTCTCCAGCGCCGTCCATCTGCGGTTTGATATTCACCGCTCAAGCCTACCCGGCTGGGTAAAAGAAGCCTTATCGGCCTTGAGCGACCGGAGGATTTCAAAGGACGGGGTCATCATTATCAAGGCCCAGCGCTTCCGGAGCCAGGATAAAAACCGGGACGATGCGGTCAAGCGTCTCCTGGCATTGATCCTCAAGTCCATGATCGTTCCTGAAAAAAGAAAGCCCACCCGGCCCTCCAAAGCCGCCGGAAAAAAACGGCTGGATGAAAAAACAAAGCACAGTCGGATCAAAAGCCTGAGAGGCAGGGTGGCTCCCGAAGAATAAAATTCAAAGCCTATCAAATCTCTTGACTTGGCAAAAAATCTATGGTTTATGTGGACCCTAAAAGGGAGAAAACAGATGAAATACAACCTGACAGACAGATCTTATTCTTATTCAGTATATTATTATACGGGTCTGCCTGTCCGGCGTTAACGTTAATTAACACAAAGCCGCAGGCAGACAAGCCTGCGGCTTTTTTTATTTTTGAGCCCCCGGCCTTTGTCTGAATCCTGCAAAATCCTATAAAAGGAAAAGACCATGAAACAGACCTATGATATTAATGTAAAAGCCTTTAAACCCCTGATCTCACCGGCCGACATCAAAAAAGAACTGCCCATTACCGATGATCTTGCACGAGTCGTCATCCAGGGCCGAAAAGATGTTGAAGCCATCTTGCAGAAAAAAGACCCCCGCCTCCTGGTGATTGCGGGCCCCTGCTCCATCCACGACATTGATGCGGCACTTGAATATGCTGAAAAGCTGAGCGCCTTGAGAGAAGAGGTCAAAGACAAGATCAACCTCATCATGCGGGTGTATTTTGAAAAACCCAGGACCACGGTGGGGTGGAAGGGCCTCATCAACGACCCTTTCCTGGACGAATCCCACAATGTGGACGAGGGGCTGAGACAGGCCAGATCCCTTCTCATCGACATCAACCGCATGGGATTGCCCACGGCTACGGAGCTTTTAGACCCCATCACCCCCCAGTATATTGACGGGCTCCTCACCTGGGTGGCCATCGGCGCCAGGACCACCGAATCCCAGA
>JAABTB010000289.1 GCA_011390085.1 Desulfobacula sp. | reverse complement strand
GTCTGATTGAAAAAATGAAATCCGGACCCGGCTATCTGTCCTTTATCACAGGCCCCAGCCGGACCGCCGATATCGAGCGGGTACTGGCCATTGGGGTTCACGGCCCCCAGGAACTTCACATTCTGATGATGGAGGAACCATGATCCAGACGGCCAAAGACATGAAGACCTACCGGAAAAAAATCAAAGCGGCCCTGAAAAACCGGTTTCTGAGAAAAGCCCTGGACAATTTTGCATCGGCCTATAAGGTGTCCCGGACCAAGGCCTTTGAGGGAATTGACCTGCCTGCCCTGAAAGACGAGATCGCTCATGGCAAGGACCTGGCCTTGACGCAAATCGAGAGCCTGTTTCTCCGGTTCAAGGCCGGGGCGGAACATGCGGGCGCCATTGTTCATCTGGCCAAAACCGCCGGGGAAGCCAATGAGATCATCGCAACCATCGCCCGGGACAACGGGGTCAAATCCATCGTCAAATCCAAATCCATGACCGCCGAGGAAACCCATTTAAATGACCACCTGGAAGCTCAGGGCTTCCAGGTGACGGAAACCGATCTCGGGGAATGGATTATTCAATTGCGGCATGAAGGCCCTTCCCATATGGTCATGCCGGCCATTCACCTGTCCCGCGGGCAGGTGGGAAGCCTTTTCAGTGATGTGACGAAAACACCGGTGGACCTGGAAGATATCGACCGCATGGTCAAGGTGGCCAGAAAGGAACTTCGCCCGGCCTTTCTGTCCGCGGATATGGGTATCAGCGGGGCCAATATGGCCATTGCCGAAACCGGCACCCTGGGGATCATCAGCAATGAAGGAAACGCCAGGCTGACCACCACCCTTCCCCGGGTTCATGTGGCCCTGGTGGGCCTGGAAAAACTGGTGCCGGATCTGTCCGCTGCCCTGCGTATCCTCCGGGTTCTGCCCAGGAATGCTACAGGCCAGACCCTGACCTCCTATGTCACCTGGATCACCGGAGCTGTAGAATGCGGGACCTCGGCCACGGGGAAGAAAATCCTTCATATCGTGTTTCTGGATAACGGTCGATTGGAACTGGCCCGGGATCCTGTCTTTTCAGAAGCCCTGCGCTGTATCCGCTGCGGGGCCTGTTCCAATGTCTGCCCGGTGTACGGAAAGGTCGGGGGGCATACCCTGGGCCATGTCTATATCGGGGCCATCGGCATGATCCTGACCTATTTTTACCATGGAAAGGACAATGCCCGGGCCATTGTCCGCAACTGCCTGAACTGCCAGGCCTGCAAATCCGTATGCCCGGTCAATATCGATCTGCCCTTTCTTATCAAAAAAGTATATGGCCATATCCTGAAAGATGAGGGCTCAAAACCGGCCAAAAATACCGTTCTGTCTGCGGTCATGAAAAACCGCAGGCTCTTCCATACCCTGCTCAGGGCGGCCTCGGTTCTGCAAGGCCCCCTGGTCCAAAAGGACGCCGGGATTCTGCGGCACCTGCCCTTTATTTTTGGAAAAGCCCATGATTTCAGGACCCTTCCGGCCATGGCCAAAACTCCCTTCCGGGACCAATGGCCGGCTCTCCGGCCCAGGATCCAAAATCCCAGGCTTCGAGTGGCGCTTTTCGGGGGGTGCGTGGTGGATTTCGTGTCTCCGGAACAGGCCATAGCCCTGGTCCGGCTTCTTTCCCCCCACAAGGTTCAGATGGAATATCCCCCAGGCCAGAGCTGTTGCGGGCTTCCTGCCATGATGATGGCCGAGGAGGAAACCGCGGCAGAGGTAGCCATCCAAAATCTGGAAGCCCTGGACCCAGACCACTATGATTATATCATGGTCCTCTGCGCCTCCTGCGGGTCCCACATGAAAGAAGGGTATTCCCGGCTTCTGGCGGGAAAGCCGGAACAGGCTGAAAAATTGCATCAACTTCAAAATAAATTGATGGATTTCAGTTCGTTCATGGTCAAGGTATTAAAGGTAAGGCCGGAAGATTTTATCCAAAATCAAAGGCGGGTGGCCTACCACTCTCCCTGCCACCTGTGCCGGGGCCTGGGCGTGACCCAAGAGCCACGGGAATTGCTCCGGACGGCGGGCCTGGAGTATTTGCCCTGCAAAGACGAAGATGTCTGCTGCGGGTTCGGAGGGTCCTATTCCCTGGAATTCCCCGAAATTTCATCGGAAATTCTGAGCCGGAAAATAGATCATGTTGAGGCCTCAGGGGCCGATGTCCTGGTCACCGATTGTCCGGGCTGCGTGCTTCAAATGCGCGGGGGAATGAATAAGAGAAAAGGCCCGATCCAGGTCCAACATATCGCGGAAATCGTAGCCGACAATCTGAAAACGCCCTGAAAAAAAACTCGATTCTTTCAGCGGCGGTTCAATTTTTTCAGCATACCGGAAAAAACATAGGATATCATTTTGGGGTTTTCCTTGAGGCGCCTGATGGAATAGGCCAGCCATTCTCTACCAAATGGCACATAGACCCGCACGGAATGGCCACGGTCCCGGAGGATGGTCCGCAATTCTTCCTCAACCCCGTAGAGCATCTGGAATTCCTTTCTCAGTCTGAAAAATAAATCCAGGGTTTCTCCGGCCAGATAGGGTTTGGCAAAGGTCCTGATAAAGGACTTGGGAAAAAGGGGAAGCAGGTTTGCAATCAGGCTGTTGATCATCATCGTCGTCTTCCCCTTCCGGTTTTGCCTTAGTCTGTTTTCTTTGATTTTGCCTTGGCCACCTGACGCTGGGAGGCATTCAGAATGGTTTTTCGCAGCCGTATGGACAGAGGCGTCACTTCCACCATTTCATCATCCCGGATAAAATGGATGGCCTTTTCCAGGGTCATGGCCTTGACCGGCGAGCAGATCACATGCTCATCCTTGCCCGAGGCCCGCATATTGGTGAGCTTCTTTTCCTTGCAGGCATTGACGTCTATATCCTGGTGACGGTTGTGCTCACCGATGATCATCCCTTCGTACACCGGGGTTCCGGGTTCTATGAACAACTGACCCCGGGGTTCAAGATTGAATAAGGCATAGGGAACAGCCTTTCCCTGGCGGTCGGACACAATGGAGCCGGTGTAGCGAACCGGGAAATCCCCCCGGTATTCCTCATACCCGGAAAGATAGGAGTTCATGATGCCCGTTCCCCTTGTATCGGTCATAAATTCATCCCTATAGCCGATCAAAGATCGGGCGGGAATGGAAAATTCGATTCTCACGCGGCCTTTGCCGTTGTTGACCAGGTTGACCATCTTGCCCTTCCGGATGGACAGCTTTTCCGTAACCACGCCCATGAAATCTTCATCACAATCCACAAACAGATGTTCAATGGGCTCCAGGACTTTGTCATCCTTGTATTTGAAAATCACCTTGGGCCGACCGGCGCACAGCTCAAACCCTTCCCGTCTCATGGTTTCAATGAGGATGGCCAGTTGGAGTTCCCCCCTTCCCTTGACCTTGAAGCTTTCGTCCTTGTCGCTTTCCTCCACCTCAACGGCCACATTCATGAGGGTCTCCTTGAGCAGGCGTTCCCTGATTTTCCGGGACTGGACCAGCTTTCCTTCCCGGCCTGCAAAAGGGGAATTGGAGATGGAAAACTGCATGGATACGGTGGGTTCGTCCACGGTAATCCGTTTCAGAGGAACCGGGTCCTGCTTGGTACAGATGGTATCCCCGATTTTCACATCCTCAATGCCGGACAAGACAATA
>JAABTB010000288.1 GCA_011390085.1 Desulfobacula sp. | reverse complement strand
GATTGCCTGAGCTGCCGCCTGCAATTTGAACACGCCGGCCCGGGAAAAGTATTACACCCGCTTGAAATATTGAAGGAAATACATTAATCTTAATTTTCAAATCAAGGAGATCGGACAATGATATCCAAACTGGACATGATTATTATCGGGTCCGGACCAGGAGGACTTTCAGCAGCCCTTTTGGCCAAAAAAGCCTCAAAATCCTATCTGATTCTGGAAAAAGGCAAAAAAATCATGCAAGGCATTATTGATACGTATCCAAAAGGGAAAAAAGTATATCCGACCATGCCCAAAGGGTTTGAGGAGCCTTTCCCAATCCCGGAGGTCAAACCGCCGGAGGATAAAATCCCGGTTGAACAGTACATTGAACAGATCAATGCCCTGGCTTTTGAGCAGAATCTCAATATTCACCTTAATGAAGAGTTCAGGGAAATAAGTGGCGCCTTTCCGGACTATATCGTAAAAACCGATAAAGGATCATATCCGACCCGGAATCTCATTCTTGCATTCGGCAGCAACATTCCCAACGACCTCGGGATATACGGGGAAGCCAAAACCGTGCGAAGAAATATAGAAAACGGTGAAGATTACATTGGGATAAATGTTCTGGTCATTGGCGGTGGAAATGCGGCTGCCGATGTGGTGTGTTCCCTTTCGAAAATCAAACGCGAGGCCAAAGACGACACCACCAGCGTTTACTGGGCCCATATCAAGGAAACATTTGAAATCAATAAAGATACCGCCCGGGATCTGGGCGAGGAAATTCTTCTGGGCGGCCATATCAAAATTTTACAAAAAGCGGTCCCGAAAATCGGTGAAGTTGACGCCGAAGGGATTGACAGGCTCTACATTCATCAGACAACCTCACCGGCCAATGGCAATGACCTATACATCTACCAGGGGATGAGCTTTCCCATGAAAAACGTGATTGCCTGCATCGGTACACATGGCCCCTCGGCGATTTTCGACGCCCTGAACTTTCAGCAGATCACCTGCACCGGCACCATCTGTAAAATTGCCAGGGAGGGAGAAAGGCTGCTCATGCTTTCCAGCCATTTCGAAACCAGCAGAAAAGGCATATTTGCCATTGGCGGCGCCATCAGTCCATCCTATATGGAAATGGGAGACGACGGCATCATAAAGGAGAAAAAACATTCCAATCTGATCTATACGGCCGTGTGGGACGCAAAAAAAGTAATGGATAAAATTCTTCAGGCGTGAGCGTAAATATCAGCACCCGCATAGATAATGTATTCCAATCGGCGGATAGCCCTTTGAATCAATTCAGGAAGTTTGCAGGATTACCTTTTTGCAGATATTCCCTGAATTCATCCGAGATTCTCTCATCACCGGCAACGCTCTCCCAGAAGTCACGCGCTGCTTTTTTAACGGTGTTCATCAGGCCCTTGCCTATGCCAAACGCTTTGGGTTCAGGCGGCACAAAGTCAAAAGGCTGAACTTCTCCGCCGCTTCCGGGTGCAAAGCCCATGGAACACATATCATACAGGGGCAGCAACCTGAAAGCTTCCTCCTCCAAAGACAGGCTCAGATTCCCCAAATGCATGTCCGTATTGTTGATGAGCCGGCCGAACTGCCATAACGCTTCCGCATTGAGCGCATCCTGTTCGCTCATCAATTTTTTCTTAAACAGGGCATTTACGGCCTGGGGCCAATTCGTTCCTATCCCCGTAAACTCGGCATCAACCGCCTGGAGCGAAACCATGGGCCTTCTCCCGTATTCTCCGGATCTGTCAAACCGCCGGGTCTCCAGAAAGAGTCTTTTGCCCATGTCCATCAGCCGGGTTTCCACCGCCGGGAAAAGCCGGTTGTGAATTATTTTTGCAGCATGGTATTCCGTGATTAAAATATCACGCCGGCGTTTGGCAAGATCGTGATCTTCCCGGGGAGAGAATTTCACAATGACATGGGATGCCCCTTGGCCGTTATAGGCCGTGAATTTCGGATGTTCTCCGCCTGCGGATGAGCCCGGCACAGCGCCTGCCATGACACCATCGGCAAGGGCAGGATAGTCTTCATCCGAAACAGGGACGGGTTTGGATCTGACGCGCAGCCGTGTCTGGTCCCCGAATTTGAAATTACCCGGCAGATCATCTCCGTTGGAGATTAAATAGCGCCCGATCTGATCCGTGTTCCAATGCCTTGGGTCTGTTGGAAAATCATCGGATTGGGACGCCATGGCCTGGGCCGTCAGACGGCCCAGAAACCCCTGGGGCCTCAGATCATAAAGAAAATACGGCAAACCGTGGTATAAGCCGTCTTTCTTTTCGCCCCGTAATAAGGGGGGAAGATCAATGACCGGCTCCACAAAAAAACCGCCGTGGCGCAGCGGGCGGATATAGGCAATTAAAGCTGTGTTTCCATCGGTATCCACCATACTCAGCGGCAGTTTGTCGTTGCCGCCGAAAGCATTGCAGGTTGCTGCATATCTGATGGACCGGCCCAGGGGCAGTTGGACCACGGCATCTTCCATTTCTTTGAGCCGGCGGGCCACGGAACTCTGGCTCAGGCCGGTGGCGGCCTGGATTTCCCTGGAGGTTGAGGGGCCCCGCGCCAGATATTCCCTTATGGAAAGCGGCATAGCATCATTCCTGGTGAGTAAGACTCATAAACTGAATAAATAAATTTCAATTTTAAAATATTAAAAATATAATTTTATCAGTGTATTATAATTCATAATCTATTAACTTTGAATAATTATATGACTAATATCAGGGATGTCAATCCAAATGACGACATGGCGGCTTCAGGTCTTTATGAAGGCTTTTCCCGGAAATACCGGCGCTGGAAAAAAAAGGCCACATTGACCAGGCCGATCATGACCGGCACCTCCACCAAAGGCCCTATAACGGCGGCAAAGGCGGCGCCGGAATTGAGGCCGAAGACGGCAATGGACACGGCAATGGCCAGCTCGAAATTGTTGCTGGCGGCGGTAAAGGCCAGGGTGGTTGTCTTTTTGTAATCGGCCCCGACTTTTTTCCCCATATAAAAAGACACCAGGAACATGATCACGAAATACACCAGCAACGGGATAGCAATCCTGACCACATCCATGGGGATCTGAACGATGAGATCTCCTTTAAGGCTGAACATGAGGACGATGGTAAAGAGCAGGGCGATCAGGGTCAGGGGGCTGATCCTGGGGACCACCACGGCGTGATACCGTTCCCGGCCCATGGCCTTGACACCGATAAACCGGGTCAGGGCTCCAGCGATGAAGGGGATACCCAGATAGATAAACACGCTTTCGGCAATCTGGCCGATGGTGATAGCCACAGCCGTGGCCTGGATCCCGAACAGGGGCGGCAGCACCGTGAGGAAAAACCAGGCATAGACACTGAAAAAAACCACCTGGAAAACGGAGTTAAAGGCCACCAGGCCGGCGGCATACTCGGTATCCCCCTTGGCCAGCTCATTCCAGACAATGACCATGGCAATGCACCGGGCCAGGCCGATCATGATCAGCCCTGCCATGTATTCGGGATAATCCCGGAGAAAAATGATGGCAATGAAAAACATCAGAAAGGGGCCGACCACCCAGTTCTGGACCAGGGAAAGACCGAGGACGCGAATATTCCGGAACACATCCGGCATATCTTCATACCGCACCTTGGCAAAGGGCGGATACATCATGAGGATGAGGCCGACGGCAAT
>JAABTB010000287.1 GCA_011390085.1 Desulfobacula sp. | reverse complement strand
ATCTTCATCCGCTATGAGGATATTCAGCCTGTCAGCCATCCGCTTTCTATAAAATCCCTGCCTGTTTAAATTTGAATTCAACCATATCGGCATCAAAGGGTTTGATAATATAGGCCTGGATGCCGAGCCGCATGGTTTCCAGAATGATCTGCCGGGCGGTAACGGTTGTGGCCATGATAAAAGGCGTCTTTTGGACGTCAGGGCTGGTCCGGACGGCTCTCAAAAGTTCAAGCCCCGTCATGCCGGGCATTTCCATATCCGATACAATCAAGTCAAAAACATGGTCCCGCCCTTTTTTTGCGGCTTCATTGATCCTGTACCAGGCATCTTCACCATCCACCGCTTCGGTGAGATCAGAAAGCCCTAACCGAACCAATATGGTCTTCATTGCAGACCTGATGGAGGCCTTGTCGTCAACGATCAGTATTTTCACGGGAGACGCCGGCTCCTTTTGTCTTCATCAGTTTTTGCTCAATCAGGTTTGAAAATTGATCCGGGTCCAGCACCTGAACCATCATCCCGTCGACAAACAATTTTCCCAGGACCGGCCCGGGGCAGGAGTCATCTTTTTCTATGCGTTTATCCGTCTCAATGGTATCAATGATGCCGGATGTTATTATCCCCACCCTTGAGGATATCTGCTTTGGGAAAACAACAAAAATCTCTCCGGCCGTGAGGTCGCATTCATTGGCCGGCAGAAATTCATCCATTGAAAACAGCAGGACCGCATGGCCCTTATGTTCTATATGTTTCAGCCGGCCGGTATAATGGATATCCTTGGGGCTTAAGGGTTCAAGCCTGGAAACCCGTTTCAGCTCCAGGGCAAAATATTCATTTTTGCCGCTGGTGAAAACGATGAGATTCCGCTTTTCCCCTTTGGCCTGGGCTTCCTTTGCCTCATTCCGGCGGGCCTCCTCGGTTTCAATGGAATCAAATTTCAGTGAGGAGAGAGCGGCAATGCCCTGAACATCCAGAACCATAATCACATCCCCGTTTCCCAGCAGGGTGTTTCCGGCAAAACATTTCAGATGGCTGATATATTCGGACAAGGGTTCAACAACGACTTCTTCTATATCGTAAAACGCATCCACGCAAAGCCCAAAAAGGTTTCCCCCCAGTTTCAGGACAATGACATAGGTAGAATCCCAGGGATGCTTCCGGCGATCTTTTTCCCGGGCTCTTTTTTTCGAATCCTTATCAGCCTTGCCTTTTTGCCTCCGGTCTGCAATGGCCTTTCTTTTTTCTTCTTCTTTTTTTCCGGTTAACGATTCTTCAATATAGGTGGTGATTCCTAAAAGCGTGCGTAACCGGATGATGGGAAAAATGCGCCCCCTCAGTCTCAAGACTTCCGAACCGGCCAGATTTTCCACCCGGCTCTGAACGGTTCCCTTTTCAAGATACAGAATTTCCTTAATATTGCCCTGGGGGATGGCGAATCTGGATTCGCCTGCACCGACAATCAGCGAAGGAACAATGGCCAGTGTCAAGGGGATGATGAGATGAACCTGTGTTCCTTCCCCTTTCACCGTGTCAATCTCGATACGGCCCCTCAGGCTTTCTATATTGGTTCTGACCACATCCATGCCGACCCCGCGGCCCGAGATATCCGTAATCTCTTCAGAAGTGGTAAATCCCGGAAGGAAGATGAGATCAATCTTTTCCTTGTCCGTCATTTTATCCAGGCGGTCTTCGGGGACAAGCCCTTTTTCAAATGCTTTTGACAGAATAAGCTGGGGATCAATCCCTGCCCCGTCATCGGAAACACGGATATGGACCTGCCCGCCCTGGTGAAAGGCTTTAATCCGAATGGTTCCGGTCTCGGGTTTGGATCTTTTCAACCGTTCATCCGGAAATTCTATGCCATGGTCAATACAGTTCCGGATGAGATGGGTCACCGGGTTGGCGAGTTTTTCAAGAACCGTCCGGTCCACTTCCACATCCGCCCCTTCAAGAATGAATTCCACTTTTTTGGAAATTCTCCGGGCCATATCCCGCACCACCCGTTTGTATTTCCCCATGAGATCAATGACGGGCTGCATTCTCATCTGCATGACGGCTTCCTGGATATCGGTGGTCACCATATCAAGGTTCTGCAGGATGCCAGATGCAAGGTTGTCTTCCTTTGCATGGGACATCAGAAAAGGCTTCAGTTGATTCCTGGCCAGGACGAGTTCACCGGCCCGGTTCATCAGCCTGGAAATAAGATCCACATTAATCCTCAGGCTCTGACCGGTTGAAGCTGAGGACAAAAGGGTCTCCGCCGGTCCCTGGACCGGCGGCTCATCAGCGGGGGAAGGGGGGGGGTCCATGGTATCCGGAACCTTTAACGCGGGTTTGTCCTTGACCGCCCGTGAGGAGACCCCTTTCATCAGCGTTTCATAGTCGGCAAACTGCCGGTCTACAAGGGTCATCTGGGTTTTGCCGACCTCCAGCACCTGGGACAGGAGCGGCAGGTCCAGGATGGTTGAAATCACGCAAAAAAACCCGTCCCTTTCGTTCTTGCCCCGGCTTTTTTCGAGATCTGAAAATAAGATATCCCCAATGCTTTTCATGTCATCGATAATGGCGCCTTCATCTTTGCTTTTGGCCTGGAGATCGGTCCGGAACCGGACATAGACGGCATAAATGAATTTCTGGGCTGCAAGGGCATGGTCAAGCCTTTTCTTCTCCACCAAAAATTCCTGTCCCTGGAAAACAAGGCCGGCGCCCAGGGGTTTTAGAACCTGGTACTCCTCGATTGGAAGATTCTCTGAATCCTCCTGCCGGGAAGGTATTTGATTTACGGTTTCAAGGGGTTTAAAAACTTTTTGATCGGGATTAAATATGTTCTGGAGGGCCGCCTTTTCTTTCTCATAATCCCAGGACCCCTCTTTGCCGATCTGCTCCACCATGAGCTTCATTTTGTCAAATCCGAGGAGAAGAGAATCCACCACATCCGGGGTAATGGCAAGGGTTTTCTCTCTGAGCCGCATCAAGACATTTTCCATGTCATGGCTCAGTCCGGCAAGTTCTTTAAAATTGATAAATCCTGCCCCGCCTTTTATGCTGTGAATCGTCCGGAAGGCATGGTTGATAAGGTCATCCTCCGTGCACTGACCCTTTTGTTCCATGGCCAGGAGTGAGGGTTCAAGACCTGCAAGATCATCCTTTATCTCGGCGATAAATTCCAGTGCCATGGCATCTAAGGAATCGCGCTTCTCACTACTCATAGGTATTCCTTTGAAGGCCGGGCCCGGTCCGTGCGCAGGATAGGATTTTATGCGCGTTTAATATGACCATGACACCCTCCTGAAGGCTGATGACGGCATCTGCATAGGTCTGGACCCCGGGGGTGACATTGGTCGGAACGGATTCAATTTTTCCCCTGTCAATACTGGACACATCCCCGATCTGATCGACTGCAAATCCGACGTTGGCATACTTGAACACAATCACATGGCTGCCGGAATGCGTGTCCGGGGGTTCAAGCCCCAGAAGAACACGGATATCCAGGATGGTCAGGATCCGGCCCCGAAGATTCACGAGCCCCAGCACAAACCAGGGGGCAAGCTGAACCCTGGTAATCCTGCTGCAGGGAACGATTTCCCGGATATTCAGGATGTCTATCCCCATCAGGTTATGGGACAGCTTGAAGCTGATATACTGAAAATTTTGATTTGGTTTCATCCTGGTTTC
>JAABTB010000286.1 GCA_011390085.1 Desulfobacula sp. | reverse complement strand
TCTACCTGTCATCCCAGGTCAATGCCTTTGCCATGGCCGACGGCACCATCCGGATTTACAGCGGGCTTATGGACATGATGAACGATGAGGAACTGCTCTTTGTGGTGGGCCATGAAATGGGCCATGTGGTGGAACGGCATATCCGGAAAAAAATCATGCTGGCCTATGCCGCCAATGCGGTGAGAAAAGGGATCTCCTCCCAGGAAAATCTGGTCGGGAATCTTGCCCGGTCCGCCCTGGGCGGATTTGTCCAGGCCCTGGTCAATGCCCAATTTTCCCAGGCCGAGGAAAAGGAAGCCGATGACTTCGGCCTTGCTTTTATAAAAAAACACGGGCTGGATGCCCGGGCCGCCGTTTCCGCCTTACAAAAGCTGGACACCCTGGGGCAGGGCCATTCCTTTTTATCCAGTCATCCTGACCCGGCTCTCAGGGCCCAACGCCTTCAGGACCGGATCGACCACCCGGATCAGGATCAGGCCACTGCTCCGTCATTCATGGACAGGATCATTGACAAGATCAAGGCCTGGATCACGGCCCGGATCAGAGGCTTTTTTTCCTAAAGCCCGAAGACCCGGGAAGATAACGCTCAGCCGGCCTTCTATTTCCCGGTGAATTCCGGGGTTCTTTTTTCCAGGAAGGCGGCCCGGCCTTCCTTTAAATCACGGCTTTGAAAACATTTCTGAATCCATTGGTCGGCGGCCTCCAGATCGGCAGGGCCCAGGGCCCCATTCTTTTCAAACAGGCCGATGATATTTTTGATGGCCTTTAATGACAAGGGCGCATTCCGGGCAATGTTCTCGGCATAGTCCAGGGTAAAGGCTTCCAGATCCGCCCTGGGGATCAGATGATTCACCAGGCCCTTTTGGAGAAGGTCTTGGCCCTGAAACGTCTGGGCTGTATAAAAGATTTCCTTGGTCCTTGCCATGCCAAAGGCCTCAATGAACTGTTGAATCCCATCAGGATGATAGGCCACCCCTAGCCGGGCCGGTGTCATACCCATCCTGACATCCTCGGCGGCAATCCGGATATCACAGCAGGCGCAGAGGTTAAACCCGGCGCCAAAGGCATGGCCGTTCAGCAGGGCAATGACGGGATAGGGGAATTTTTTAACGGCTTCCAGGGCCTTCAGCAACGCATCCGGTGTTTCCTGTCTCTCCTCGGGCTCCCGGCCCACGGGGATGGCGGTGATATCATATCCCGAAGAAAACACCGTATCTCCAGAGCCCCTGATCACAACGCACCGGATATCATCATTTTTTGAAAACCGTTCCAGGTTCATGCGAAGCTCGGTGAGCAGTTCGGGCGTCAGGGCGTTTCGTTTTTCAGGGTGATGAAGGGTCAGATAGGCGATAAACCCATTTTTTTCAACCCTCAGCAGAGAATCCGTATTTTTTTTCACTCCGGCACTCCAAAGGTATCATCCATATTTTCTCTCCATGGTAGTAGTTACGGTTTTTTCAAAGGATACAATAAAATCTCTTTCCAGATACCACCTTTTTGAATAGAATTGCAAGACCATGACGCATCCCGAACCCCAACCCGAAACCAGGGACTACAGCCGGAAATGGCAGGCCATGGCCGCCGTGGGGACCGGTGTGTTCCTGGCCACGGTGGACGGCAGCATCATCAATGTTTCCCTGCCCACCCTGGTGCGGGATCTGAACACCGACTTCGCCGTGGTGCAGTGGGTGGTGCTGGCCTATCTTCTAACCGTCACCAGCACCATGGCCGGTATCGGCCGTCTGGCCGACATGGTCGGGAAAAAGTCCATCTACATGGCCGGGTTTATGATTTTTACCCTGGGCTCGGCCCTTTGCGGATTGTCGCCAACAGTGCACTGGCTCATCGGCTTTCGCGTGCTCCAGGCTGTTGGGGCCGCCATGACCATGGCACTGGGGGCGGCCATTGTAACGGAAGCCTTTCCCCCGGCCGAAAGGGGCAAGGCCATGGGCGTCATCGGCGCGGTGGTGTCCCTGGGCATTGTCATGGGACCGGCCCTGGGGGGAGTGATTCTGGGGCTTCTTTCCTGGCACTGGATCTTTTTCGTCAACCTACCCGTGGGCCTCATCGGAATCTTCATGGTCAAGCGGAATATCCCGGATTTTAAACCCGTTGGCAGCCGGCAGTTTGATATCCCTGGAGCCCTGGCCCTGTTTTCAAGCATCCTCTCCCTGCTCCTGGGCCTGACCCTGGGACAACGGCAAGGCTTTTTCCAGCCCCTGGTTTATCTTCTCCTGGGACTATGGCTGATCCTGCTGGCGCTTTTTATTTTTATCGAAGGCAGAACGGCCCAGCCCATGATTGATTTGAAATTGTTCCGGAACCCAATTTTCAGCGTCAACCTGGCCACCGGCTTTATCAGTTTTGTGGGCCTGGGCGGCAGCGTGATTCTTCTGCCCTTTTATCTGGAAAATATCCTGGGATTTCCCTCCATGCAGGTGGGGCTGCTCATGGGTATCATACCCGTTATGCTGGGCCTGACTTCCCCCCTTGCAGGAGTCTTATCGGATCGCGCCGGCAGCCGGAGAATCACCATGACCGGCCTCTTCCTCCTGCTTCTCGGATTTCTGGCCGCGGCAACCCTGGATCAAGAGACCACGGTATGGGGCTATGCCCTGAGAATCTTCCTGGTGGGCGCGGGCATCGGGACCTTTATCTCGCCCAATAACAGCGCCATCATGGGCATGGCTCCCCGCCACCAGTTGGGCATTGTTTCCAGCATGATGGCCCAGTCCCGGACCCTGGGCCAGACCGTGGGCGTTGCCGTCATCGGCGCCGTCTGGGCCGGCCGCACCGTTTTTTATGCCGGAACCGGCGGCAGCGCCACCCTGGCGCCGGTGGAGGCCCAGATCGCCGGTCTGCATGACGCTTTTTACACTGCCGCAGCCCTGGCCCTCATGGCCCTGCTCCTGAGCATCCGGGCCTATTTCCGGGAGACCCGCCAGTCAGGCGAATAACCCTTTTCCCCTGAGCTGTTTGACGGATTTGGGGCAAATTTTCCGCAGTTTATTCATCCAACACTCCCCGCACCTGAAGGACAAGATCCGCCATGGAAAAAGGCTTCTGGATAAACGAGACATCTTCATTCAGGATGCCCTGGTGAGCGATGACATTGGCTGTATAGCCGGACATAAACAATAGTTTGAGGTTTGGATAAAGGCTCGTCAATCGCCCGGCCAGGTCCCGGCCGTTCATTTCCGGCATGACCACATCGGTGATGAGCAGATGGATCACCCCTTCATGGGCCTTGGCCAGGCTCATGGCTTCGGTGGGGGAGCCGGCCGGCAGGACTGTATAGCCCTTTCGCTCCAGCATCATCCGGGTCATCTGCAAAATGGCGGCCTCATCCTCCACCAGGAGAATGGTCTCACTTCCCCCTGGCATGGAGACTGCCGAAACTTGCATCTTCTGGGCATCCTCTTCAGGCGCAGACCGGGGGATATAAATCCTGAAGGTCGTCCCCCGGCCCGGCTCGCTGTAGACATTGATGAACCCGTTGCTCTGCTTGACGATGCCGTAGATGGTGGCCAGACCGAGGCCGGTGCCCTTGCCTACTCCCTTGGTGGTGAAAAAAGGTTCAAAGAGCTTGTCCATGGTTTTCCGGTCCATGCCGCAGCCGTCATCGCTGACGGCCAGCAGAACAAAATCACCGGGAACAAAACCCGGATGCTCCCTGCAATAC
>JAABTB010000285.1 GCA_011390085.1 Desulfobacula sp. | reverse complement strand
TGAGAGGGGATCGCTGACAAGCACTTTCATGATGGGTCTCCTTTATTAATAAAAATTAATAAAATAAATCATAGTCATTTTGTATATGAAAATTAGAAACTAGGGGTCAAGCCTGTAAAAACGGTGAGATAATGGTGATGGAAAACCACCATTATTCCAGGGACAGGAGGTAGGAGCGCAGGTTTGAGTCTTTATTTTTTAACCCCAGCTTGGTCCTGATTTTATACCGGTGGGAGGTGATGGTATTCAACGAGACATTCAGGGTGTCAGCGATTTCCTTATTGGGAACCCCGTCCCTGACAAGGCCCGCGACCTTAATCTCCATGGGGGTCAGGTTCAGATATTTGGATGAAAGCTTGCCGATGAGGGGGGAGGTGATCTTGCCGATGTTTTTTTCAAGCTGGGCCAGGAGTATTTTCTGCTCCGGGGTCAGGCCGGTTCCGGACAGCTCGTTCAGGTAGGGCAGAATGGAATGCTTGATATTGGTCAGAAAATTTTCTTTGTCGGCCTGTTCTTTCTGCTCCAGTTGTTTGAGCATGACTTTCATGGCGATATTGGTTTCTTCCAGTTCCCGATTGGTCTTGGTCAAATTATCCGTTCTTTTCCGGACCAGTTCCTCCAGTTGATCTTTGCGGCTTCTCAGATCGTCTTCCAGGCGTTTGCGTTTGAAAAATTCAGGAATGTCGATTTTATTGTAGTGTTCGTATTTGATATAGGCCCTTTTGCTGTATTTGGCGATATGGTCCTTGATCTTTGACGGCGGCGCCATGATAAATCTACAATGGCGGTCTCCCTTGGCCCGGCATTCGACTTCCGCCGTGACCAGGGGGATACCGAAGCTTTCTTCGCACCAGCCCGAGGAATACCCGGCATTCATGACACAGACCGGGAAATCCGTGGTTTCTCCTTTTTCCATCCAGGCCTGAGCTTCAAAGGAATAGGGATGGTCATAGATGAGATAATAATGGTCATCGGGTCTGGGGTTGGACAGGGGATGAATTTTGACCGAGGCCCAGCCGGTATAAGCAAAATGAATGGGCCCGGCCGAGAGTTTTTCAATGGGGTTGGTGAGCCCCATCTTTATAAAAAAACTTCTGGCGTCGGCTTTGCCGATGGAATGGGCAATATCAAAGAGAAAATTAAAGGAAAGGTCCCTGGCTTCCTGTTTACCCCGGTCCGAGTACATGAGGGCCATCATGTCAAACAGTTCCTTGGACATGGCCGAGGCCCGGACCAGGATATACCGCTCCCCGGAATATTTGATCACTCCTTTTTCAGGATCACTCTGAACCTCTGAAAAATATTCTCTGACATAGTCTTGAGCCTTCAGAAAGACCGGGTAGAGTTCATCCGGTACACTGACCGTATTTAAAGCCTTGTCTTGGGGGTCATTCATTGTTGATGAATTTTTCAGGATGGTTCATGAAATTTTTATAGAGATGATAATAGGCAGTGTCCTCATATCGAACGGGTTCGATGACCGGCTTGTCAAAACTGTAGATCAGGGCGCCGGGACAGGCCAACAGCAAGGGGGAATGGGTGGCGATGATGAACTGGGCATGGCCGGACCGGGCCGTTCGAATCAACAGGTTTAAGAGTTCTATAAGGGAGGAAGGCGACAGGGCTGTTTCCGGCTCATCCAGTAAATACAGTCCTTTGATTCGGTACCGGGATGAAAAATAGGACATGAGGGACTGGCCGTGGGACTGGGTGATGAGGGATTTCCCGCCGAAATAGTTGAGCATTTCGGCATCATTGACTGCCCATTCCTCAAGGTTTTTGGCAAAATGGGAAAAAATCTGGGACCCGAAATAGGAACCGGGTACGGGCCCGTCTGCCCATTCAACACAGACGGCCTTGTAAAGGTCTTTTTCATGGGGGTTAGGCTGACACCTGAGGTTGGATTCGCTTTCCCAGATATGGATGCCGCAGCGATGGGCCAGGGCCTTGAGCAGGGTTGATTTGCCGGTCCCGTTTTCACCCATGAAAAACGTGATGGGTGTTGTAAAGGAAACCACCCCCGTGTCCTGGAATATTTTCATATTAAAAGGATAATGATCCAGGACAGGGAATTTTTTGGAAAGAATGGTTGCCTGGTTTAGAAAGATCACTCCTGGGTTCCTTCTTCGTCTTTGGTCTTTTGGATCAGATCAAAGAGGGCATGGATTTTGGGTCTTGCGACATTCAAAAAGATCTTTTCAAAATCTTCCACATTCATTTTTTCCTTGAGATGGGCGTGCACATCAAAATAGTTGAACCAGCAATCCAGGGTTTTAAAACAGGGAAGACCATTGTTTTCAAAGCGGCAATAATTAAAATAGATCTCGTGTCCGAGTCTTGGACAGCGAATCAGAACGTCTTCCTTGGGGGGATCGGCTGTCAGGCAATTGTCTTTTTCGTTCATAATGGTATCGGCCTCCTCTCTTAAACAGGATTTCGGCCGTCCTCACAGGGGGAGGGAAGACGGCCAAAGATCCCTTTTATCCCATTATGCTCTGTGAGCCTGCCTGGGTTTGGGCAGAGATGCGATATCCTCGAGAGCAGTATCAATGACGTTCTGGGGCAGATCGTGGTCGGATAATTTGCCTCTCATATAGGATTCATAGGCGCCAAGGTCCACCAGACCGTGGCCGCTCCAGTTAAAGAGAATGACTTTTTCCTTGCCTTCTGCTTTGGCCTTTAATGCTTCTCTGATGGTCATGGCAATGGCATGGTTGCATTCCGGTGCGCTGATGAACCCCTCGGACCGGGCAAAGGTGATGCCGGCCTTAAAGGTTTCCATCTGCTGGACTGCTTCAGCCCGGACAATGCCGTCCAGGACCAGTTGGCTCACAATGGGGGCCATGCCGTGGTATCGCAGGCCTCCGGCATGGATGGGTTCCGGAATGAAATTATGTCCCAGGGTGTGCATGGGCAAAAGGGGCGTCATCTGGACCGTGTCGCCGAAATCATAGGCAAAGGGCCCCCGGGTCAGGGTGGGACAGGAGGCGGGTTCCACTGCGATGATATCAATATTTTTTCCGTTGATCTTGTCCCTTGCAAAGGGCATGGCAAGACCGGCAAAATTGCTGCCCCCGCCGGCGCTGCCGATGATCACATCCGGGTAATCCCCGGTCATCTGCATCTGTTTCTGGGCCTCAAGACCGATGATGCTCTGATGGATCATAACATGGTTCAATACGCTGCCCAGGGCATATTTGGTATCGTCGTCGGCAACGGCCTGTTCCACGGCTTCACTGATGGCAATGCCCAGGCTTCCCGGAGAATCCGGGTTTTTTTCGAGGATGGACCTTCCGGCCCGGGTTTCATTGCTGGGGCTGGCAACACAGTTGGCTCCCCAGGTTTCCATCATGAGGCGGCGGTAAGGTTTCTGGTTATAGGAGATTTTTACCATGAAGACCTTGCATTCAATGCCGAAAAAGGCGCAGCACATGGAAAGGGCGCTGCCCCATTGGCCTGCCCCGGTCTCCGTGGTGATCCGTTTGGTGCCTGCTACTTTGTTATAATAGGCCTGGGCAATGGCCGTATTGGGTTTGTGGGACCCGGCCGGGCTGACCCCCTCATTCTTGAAATAGATCCGGGCCGGGGTGTCCAGGGCCTTTTCCAGGTTGTAGGCCCGGTAAAGGGGGGAAGGCCGCCAGATGGCATATTTATCCAGGACTTCTTCGGGAATATCGATCCATCGCTGGGTGCTGACTT
>JAABTB010000284.1 GCA_011390085.1 Desulfobacula sp. | reverse complement strand
TACGAGAATATCCCAGTGCTCTCGTGGAGTTGAAAGCCCTCCCAAACTTCAAGATAGTTTTAATTGCTTTGCCATCCATCGCCCAACTGCTGGAAACTCTCTTAACCAATTGAGAATAATCACAAAAAATAATGGAAAAATAGGAAGAAATTTGCAAGATATATCAGGCTTGGGGCAGAAGTTCCCCCGATTATCTGGCAAATAATATTAAGAACTCCTGCCCCTTTTACCCCCTAATAGGGCAGGAGATATGCTATCAGAACTTATCAAAAAGAAAAATCTTTTTTCCCATCTTTATGAAATCGATAAAAAAACGGCGGAACGATACAGGCAGTTACCTTGCCCTTATTGCGGCGGCCCCTTATATTTCAGCAATTACATGCGTAAACCCCGGGGAGAACCGGAGGATGTTCCGGAAAAGTACTTTATTCAGTTCAGCCTGTGCTGTGGAACCGAAGGATGCCGCAAAAGACTGACGCCGCCATCCTGCCGTTTTATGGGAAGAAAAGTCTACTGGTTTGCAGTTATCCTGTGTATTTTAACGGACTTTCAGAATACCTATGAAAAAGCCAGCGTGTCTGACTGGTCTATGCGAACAGGCATCTGCCGGAATACAATAAAGCGCTGGCTTGCTTTTTTTCATGATACATTTCCAGCGAGCCGGATCTGGCGAAGGCTTCGGGGTCAGATATCGGCTTGTGTCAGGAACAGCAACCTGCCGTCAAGTTTTATCAATTATTGCCGGACGTTGAAATCCACTGCCGAAGATGCGCTTGTCATAGGCCTGATATGTTTATCGGACGGGTCCAAAATCAGGGCCGGATAATCTCGCGCAGAGGATGAACATAGACAAATATATACAACCTGTTTTATCACCGGGTTCCAGACGTTGATCCAAAATAAATTAACCTGAAATTGAAAAGGAATCCAATTTATGAGTGGTAAAACACAACACCCTGCAGATCCGTGGGCATTATTTCGCTTTTCGGTTATTGGCGGTTTATTGGCACGCCCTCCGGCAAAAGGGGAACTGAAAAAGGAACTGACCAAACTCGCCGGACAGATTTATCTCCATCCTGTGACGAACAAACCGGCCTGTTTTCATTTTTCCACAATTGAAACCTGGTATTACCGGGCCAAAAATTGTCAGGACCCGATCATGGCGTTGGGCCGCAAAGTTCGTTCAGACCTGGGAAAATCCACAGTATTTAATACTGAGATGATCAAACTGCTGGGTATCCAGTACAACACTTATCCGCAATGGAGTTATCAGCTTCATTGCGATAACCTGGCGGCTGAAATAGCTGAAAAGGGCCTGTGTGAGGATCCGCCATCCTATGCAAGCGTGAGAAGACGTATGGTTGAACGGGGCTGGAGAAAAAAGGCATCCAAAAATCAAACATCCGGACACAAATCAGCTTCACAGCGGTTTGAAACCTATGAAGTCCGCAGTTATGAAGCCGAAAATATCCATGAATTATGGCATCTTGATTTTCATGAATGCAGCAGGCGTGTGGTGAACGCAAAGGGGCAATGGCATACACCCAAGGCATTGTGCATTCTTGATGACCGCTCCCGCCTGTGTTGTCATATTCAATGGTATTTGCATGAAACCGCTTCAGTTTTGATCCACGGCCTGTCCCAGGCGTTTTACAAGAGAGGACTTCCCAGAGCTCTGATGACAGACAATGGTTCTGCCATGATTGCCCATGAAACCGGCAATGGACTTAAACGATTGGGTATCAGCCATGAGACGACATTGCCGTATTCGCCCTACCAGAATGGGAAGCAGGAAGCCTTCTGGGGCACACTTGAAGGCCGGTTGATCGCCATGCTGAGCCGGATAGACTCCTTGACCCTGGCATATTTAAATCAGGCCACTCAGGCCTGGATCGAAATGGAATACAACAAGTCAATTCATGATGAAATTCATATGTCTCCGTTGCAATGCGCTCTTGACGGCAAAGATGTGTCACGCCCGGCACTGGAGCCTGACCAGCTTCAATTTGCGTTTACCGCCTGTGAATCCAGAAAACAGCGGCTGTCCGATGGTACCATCTCCTTGAACGGCACCCGATTTGAAATTCCTTCCCGGTTTAATCATATCCAGCGGCTTTATGTCAGTTTTAGTTTTTGGGATAAATCCGTTGCCTGGCTTATAGACAAGCGAACCGGAAATAAGCTTGCTGCCATTTATCCCCAGGACAAGACAAAGAATGCTTCGGCAATCCGCCGTATGAAGTCCACATCTGAACAAATCCATCCCGGCCATGAAACCCTTGCCGGATCAGAACCTGCCCTGCTCAGAAAACTCCTTTGTGATTATGCCGAAACCGGGATGCCTTGTGCATACTTGCCAATGGAGGAAAAATGATGAAAAACAACAAACGGCTATTGGCTTATTATGGATTAAAGTACAATCCATTTTTGCCGGATATTCCAGTGGACTCATTATGGCATCCGCCCCGGATGGACGCATTTATTATCCGTCTTGAAAATATGACCATGAACGGCGGATTTGCATTGATTGCCGGCGAGCCCGGGCTTGGTAAGTCCAAGGGACTGCAGGCGATTGCCCATCAGTTTGGCAAGCTTGATGAAGTCGTTGTCGGCGTTATGGAGCGGCCCCAGAGCAGTGTAGCCGACTTCTATCGTGAAATGGGGACATTATTTGGTGTTAATTTGAGCCCGGCCAACCGTTACGGCGGGTTCAAGGATCTCAGGGAACGCTGGAAAAATCATATTAAAACAACCCTGTTCAGACCTGTCCTGCTCATTGATGAGGCCCAGGAAATGCTTACGGGATGCCTGAATGAACTTCGGTTGCTGAACAGTATGGATTTTGACTCCCAGAATTTATTGACCACGATTATCTGCGGTGATACCCGGCTCCCGGAACGGTTCAGAACGAACGCGCTGGTAGCCCTGGGCAGTCGAATCCAGCTCCGGTTAAAATTGGAGCCCTATACCCGGGAAGAGTTATTGGACTATATAGCGCACTGCCTGAATCAGGCCGGAGCCCCTCAACTCATGACAAAATCTTTAATTGCCGCTCTGGTGGAACATTGTACAGGAAACTTGCGGGTTCTGAATAATATGTCGGCAGAACTTCTTGAAGTGGGAGTTCAAAAAGAGCTGTCTCAACTGGATGAAAAACTATTCATAGAAATTTTTTCACTAAAATCGTCGCCAGGCAGATAGGAGGTATAAAAATGACAATCAATGAAACACAATTTGAAACAACAATGGCTGAAATTGTTGATGAACTGGGCTATCTGCTCATGGAGTTGATCCTGGTCAGTTTTAAAAAAATAAACATGGAAAATGATCTTTTGAAAGAATTGTTGGAGATCAAACAAAAGGAACAACAAGAACATGAATTTCATGATTTTGGTGAAACGGAGCCGGGATATCCTGGGGAGGAAACCCGGCAAGGGATAGCCAAAAGCAGGTAGCATTGAATAATGCGCCGGGGGAAGCAGAGAATAACCTGCTTCCCTTTTTCCATTCAAGCTTTCCTGCCCATGCCTTAAAAAACCCAATAAAATCAGTCGGAGCGTAGCGACATCAGCGAATCATAAAAGGAAAAAGATACTTATCCCTTTATCCCTGATTTATCCTGATTATAGCTCCATTGATTATCGTGATTCCTCTCATATTTTTTGATTTCCTGTATTTATAATAGCTATGATACACATTGTGATTCTCCTAA
>JAABTB010000030.1 GCA_011390085.1 Desulfobacula sp. | reverse complement strand
CTTTTTAAGTTTTTATAAAATAAATTTATATATACTGGATAAAAATGGTTATAAAAAGATTCGGGATGGAAGAAGATGTAATGGCTGGAAAAGACGGACAAATCAATTTTGAATTTAATAAGGTAGGAATTTGGAAAATAAGGCCAGGGCGAGAATAAACCTCCCTGGCCTGATACTGCTTAAACTTTTACGACTTTTTTGGCCGAAAGCCCTTTATCATTCTCTTCTATTTCAAATTGTACTTGTTCTCCTTCTGAAAGTGTTTTGAAACCGGTCATTTCAATGGCTGAATAATGTACAAACACATCTTCTCCAGTTTCCTGCTCAATAAAACCAAAACCTTTTTTTGAATTGAACCATTTGATTTTTCCTTGCACCAAAATTTTTCCTCCTTACTTAGTATTAATACGACATACTTATGAAAAATTTGCCCTGGAAAACACTTTCAAGCAGAGCAACCCCATAAAGCGTCGGGGCTTTGTCATACTGGATTATTATTTCATTTTAAAAAATGCAAGGAAAAAAAATGGGGAGGTGATAAAAAATCACCTCCCCATTTATAGGTTTTTTGTGTTAACGGCTATTTCCTGTTTCCATATTCAGCATAAGCCACGGCAGTAAGTCTGTAAACCAGATGGGCCATTTTTGAAAACGGCAGAAAGGCAAACAGGTTAAAAATGGCAATCAGATGCAAAAAATAAAAGAAATAAGATACATAGGCCATATGGGCAAGGCGTGCCATTTCAGTCAGCATACCGGTCAGGCCCAGTGAAAAGACAACTCCGAGAATAAACCAGTCTTTATAATAGGTTTTTTGCTCTTCTTTTTTATCCAGCCTGTTTTTAATCATCAAGCCCGAACCGATCACCAGGGCAACACCTGAAATATTGGCCAGCCATTTCATCGGGCTGAGCTGTGAATAGGGGCCCGGCATTTGAGCAATATACAAAAGCACAAAGCCTATACTGGTAACGATGAATAGACCGATAAAAGAATACAGGACCATCATATGGGGAGTGGCCCTGTCTTTATTGGATTCACACTCATTGAATTTATCATGTTTCAGCACCATTGGAATAACCCTGACAAGCGCCTGGAAAAGTGCTTTGTAGTCCAGGGATGTCTTATCCGTTTTCCCTTCCAG
This sequence comes from Desulfobacula sp., assembly GCA_011390085.1. Taxonomy (GTDB): domain Bacteria; phylum Desulfobacterota; class Desulfobacteria; order Desulfobacterales; family Desulfobacteraceae; genus Desulfobacula. The sequence continues at coordinate 11,961 of JAABTB010000030.1, read as the reverse complement.
AACTGCATTCTCATGAATATCCGTTAAAAAACGCTTAAGGCTGAGAATAAAAATTATAACAACAGCCGTTGCAATCGGTACAAAGGTCAAATCAACGAACCAGGTTGAGAAAAAATCAGCCTGGGCAATTACATGCTCAGCGCCTTCATGGGCATGGGACCAGGAAATACCGAATACATTAAAGATGCTGGTCATGGTTTCTTTCCCATAAACCGTGATAAGCGCCAGAAGAGCAAACCAGATGGCGGGTATTCCAATGAGAAGCGGCAGTTTTTTAGGGTCATTGACCGCATTGGCAAGGAATTTAGGCTGTGCATATTCAGTAATGGCGACGGACCTTATAGCCGACAGAACATCTCCCGGAGCAGCTCCCCTCGGGCAAAGGTCTGTGCAGTCACCGCACTGGTGGCAGAGCCAGATGTCCGCACTTTTAATCAGCCGGTCCTTAAGGCCCCAGGATGCAGCAATCATTTCTTTTCTCGGGAAAGGACTGTTTTCCGGGGCAATGGGACATGCAACCGAACACGTTGCACACTGATAACATTTTTTAAGCGTTTCGCCGCCAAGGCCTCTTACCTGGGCAATGAAGCCCAGGTCAGGTTGTGCAAGATATTTTTCAGTCATATTATGATACCTCCCAACTATTTTGAAAAATAGTCATCATTAGAAGCCTTTGAACGGATTCGGACCTAAGTCTTCCACTTCTTTTACAAAGGCGTTTATTATTCCAGGAAGTTTGTCATATTCATCAATGGCAACTTCTGCAAAAGCCACGCGCTCTTCTTCAAGCGCAAGGCTTGAAAGTGCGTCACCGATTTTCTTTACACGGACTTCAGCAAGCTCGGAGCCTTTTATAAAATGGCACTGATAATCATCACCATGTTTGCAGCCGATGAGAATAACGCCATCCATCCCCTGAGCAAGAGCGTCTTTGATCCATATGGTATTTACCGACCCAAGGCACCGGACCGGCACAAAGCGGACATTGGGGGAATAATCTATCTTGTTCAAACCCACCATGTCCAGGGCCGGGAAGGCGTCGTTTTCGCAGATGAGGGCCAGGAACCGGAAAGGAGGCTCACTGTAGTCATCCTCTGAAGGAACCTTGATGGCTTTGACCTGGGAGCCGATGGAATCAATGGTATAATCGGCAAAAGAAATGATTCTTTCCGGGCAGGCACCCATACAGGTTCCACATCTTCTGCAACGTGTCGGATTGGCTTTTGGCGTTCCTTTTTCATCGTCATCCAGTGCGCCGAAGGGACATTCAACCGTACAGCGTTTGCACTGGGTGCATCTCTGGAAGAAAAACTCAGGAAAGGTCATATCGCCTGACCGTGGATGAACAGCCATACCCCTGTTGGCGCTTTCGATGCACTGGATGGCTTTGAGAGCAGCACCGGTGGCGTCTTCCATGGATTCTTCAATGGTCATGGCCCGTCGAATGGCACCGGCAGCATAAACACCGGTCCTCTGGGTTTCATAGGGAAAGCAGATATAATTGGAGTCGGCGTACTGCCCGAAAATTTCATTGTCTCTAAAAGCCGGGCCCTGCCGATAGGCAAGATTGATCACCGGATCATCTTTGGTCACGGGCACCATACCGCCTGCAAGAACAACAAGATCCGCCTTGATGGCAAGATTTTCACCCAGAAGCGTGTTCACAGCGGCGACGGCAAGGCCGTTTCCTTGCTGAACCACTGAAGTGACGGCACCTTTTGTCATGAAAATGCCGTCATCCTGCTGCATGCTTTTATAGAAATATTCCTGAAGGCCGGGAGTCCTCATATGCTGATAAATGATATAGGCTTTGCCGTCGCTATAGTCTTCCCTGACATATTTGGCCTGTTTAAGAGCGACCTGGCTGGTGACGGAACCGGCATATTCAAAGTCGGCATCGTCCTCTTCCTTACCCGGAGACTGGATGAAAACAACATTTTTAGCTTCTTTTCCGTCGGAAGGCCTGACGATTTTGCCTTTAGCAGCAATTTTTTCAAATTCATCATTGGTAATGACATCAGCAAGATCGGTTCCAAGATGGGCAAAGGCTTTTCCTTCAAGCTTATCAGGACGCCAGCCGGCAGCCAGGACAACCGCACCGTAAAGTTCTCCATCCGGGTCCAGCGTAAGGATATCCACTCTGCCTTCATTGTATGCAAGATATTTGACATGCTGAGCGGCAGCATCAAGTTCTTTGCCTGCAGCATCAAATTTCATTTCTTCGGGCAGCGGAAAGGGAACATCAAAGGGGATTTTTTCTCCCGGCTTTTTAAAGGTTACCGTGAATTCACCGGGTTGTCCGGCAATACGGGCAACTTCAGTTCCGGTCTTGACAGTGATATTTGAAAAAGTGCCGATTTCGGCAATCAAATCGTTAACAACAGGAGCTCTCAGGGATTCAAAGGGCTCAACCACCGGCATCTGGCTCCTCATTTGGGCTGCATATCCACCAAGCTTATCGGTTTTTTCAACAATGGTGACTTCGTACCCGGCTTTGGCTGCATCAAGCGCAGCCGACATGCCGGTTACACCGCCCCCCAAGACCAGGATCTTTTTTGAGAAAGAGGCTGTCTTGTAGGGTTCCGGCAATTTGACCTTTTCAATCCGGATCATACCCATGCGAATATAATCTTCAGCCTTCATCTGAACCGGATCAAAATGTTCTTCATCGTCCTTCTGATCTTCCGTCAGCATGGGATAAGTCTCTCTTGGATGGGGCCATACTACGCCTTCCCTCAGATTGACTCGCTCAACAATACAATCGTCAAAACTGAAAATATCAAAATTGACGCGTCTGGAGCAGGCTCCGATAACCATGCAATTGACTTTGCCGCCGGCAATATCGGCTTTGATCAGTTCCACACCTTCTTTGCTGCAAAGGAACGGGTGGGTGGTGCAATTTACCCCTTCATCATCCGGAACAGCGACCAGAGCTTCCATGTCGAGGGTATCACCGATTCCACAGCCTGTGCATATATATACACCATATTTTTTCTTATCCATGATTCTCCTCTACCTCCTTACAAGGGTCTGAATGGCCTTAAGGGCCATACCTGTGGCATTCTGGTTGGATGTTACAACGTCAGCAGGTTTATTGGCACAGCCGGCTGCGAACATGCCGCCTTTTTTAAAGTCATTGACAATAAATCCGTCGGCATTGAATGACAGATCTGCATTGGGCTTATCAATGGCGCAATTGGGCTGCATACCGGTTGCAAGAACGAGCATGTCCACCGTCTGCCGAGCTTTCTCACCGGTGATGGCATTTTCGGCAACAAGATTGATGTTGCTGGTGCCGGCTTCTTCGCTGACTTCTGCGACCTTGCCTTTGATAAAGAAAATATTCTTATCGGTTTTGAGATTGGCATAGAATTTTTCATATTTCCTGCCGGGTGTTCTCAAATCAATATAATAAATATAGATTTTTGCTTCAGGGTATTGAGCCCTGAGATAGGTTGCATGCTTCAGGGAGGCCATGCAGCAGATATAAGAGCAGTAGGGCAGATGATTTTCATCCCTTGATCCTGCGCATTGAGCAAAGGCAATAGTTGCGGGGGCCTTGTCATCGGAAGGCCGGACAATCTTCCCGCTGGTGGGTCCGTTCAGGGAGGCCATTCTTTCGAGCATCATATTGGTGACAATATTCTGATACCGTCCAAAACCAAGATTGTCTATTTTGGTGGCATCATAAGGGGACCAGCCCGTATTCCAGACAATGGCCCCGACCTTCAGGTCAATGGTCTTTTCTTCCATATCAAAATCAACGGCATTGTATTTACAGGCTGCCTTGACTTTATCCCGGTCATCGGTGCTCATGGCAGGGTCCATGATATACCTCATGGGAAAGGCCATGTTGTGCGGCAGATAGGCTGCTTTTCTGCGATCCATGCCGAAATTGAACTCATTAGAGATCTCGGTTTCACATACTTTTGCACATTCGCCACAGGCCGTACAATTTTCATTAACGTACCGGGGAGCTGTTTTTACGGTCACGGTATAGTCCCCGGCTGATCCGGATACATTCTGTACCTCGGAAAGCGTGAAGACCTTAATGTTTTTGTTGTCCTTGATCCTTCTGTAGTTGATCTCAAGTCCGCAGGTTGGCGGGCAAAGTTTGGGGAAGTAGTGTTTTAACTGGGATACTCTTCCGCCAAGGGAGGCTTCCTTTTCCACAAGGAATACCTCATACCCCACTTCGGCAGCTTCCAGGGCAGTTGTTAGGCCGCTGATGCCGCCGCCAACCACCATAATGCTTCCGCTGACCGGGGCCAAATTATCTGTTGTCATGCTGTCCCTCCGTGCATTTGGGTTATATTATGCTTTGATTGTTTATTTGCCAAATCTTAATATCCATCGAATTATAGATATACTGGTCTTTGGCATCCTCTCTCCTATTTTGCAAGTGCAAAGACAATGTTTTTTTGCGCTTGCAAAAGAGGAGACAGGGCAAACCAAATCCTTTATAAATCTGAAAAAACCCCCAGGCGCCATATTTCAGCACCTGGAGGTTATTTTTATCTAAGTACGTACTCTAAGATATTGCTTTAACACTAGGAGATTATCTTAATATACGGTACTTTTTTCAGAGTCCATTCGTTGGTTGCTTTATTGTATGAAGAATTCGTAAAGCAGAACCATTCTTTGTCATCCTGACCCATGAAATCGCCTCTGTAGTAGAAGCCGGGATATCTTGATTCTTCACGGAACTGGATATGACGGCAATGAGCCTGAACCGTATAGAGGCGGTGGTTGATTTCCCATGCTCTCAGAAGTTCATGCAGGTCGCCGGCGGCAATTTTATCAAGATCTTCACGGAACATCTCAAATTTTTCCATGAGGATTTCAAGATTTTTACCGGAAGTCATATAGTAGGTTCCGATACCTCCACCGTATTCATTGGTCATCTTCATCAGACGAAGGGCCATACCGGCGGGTTTGCAGTAGTTCGGGTTAACATCTGTTGCAGTTGTGTAATTGCAGTGGTCAAGATAATTTCTGACCGGTTTGTAAACAAAGTCCACCAGTTCTTGATCGGTTTCTTTGAAACCAGTCACTTTGCTGCCTTCGGCTTTCAGGTACTGCAGCATCGATTTTGCAATCATACGGCCTTCTGCATGGGAACCGGAGGAGAATTTATGGCCTGAGCAGCCAACGCCGTCACCAGCCGTGAAAAGGCCTTTGGCGGTTGTCATTCTATTGTAGCCCCATTTGTATGATGCCGGAACCCAATCTTCTTCCGGGCCTGAGCACCAGATACCGCAGCAGCCGGAGTGTGAACCCAACAGGTACGGTTCGGTCGGCATGACTTCTGAGTCTACTTTCTCAGGTTCGGTATTGGTTGCGCACCAGAGACCGGCCTGACCTACCGACATGTCGAGGAAATCTTCCCATGCCTCAGATTCAAGGTGTTTCAACTCTTTTTTGTCCATGGTCTCAGCCAGTTTTGCAAGGGCTGCAGATGTCTTCATGATGATGGGGCCACGGCCTTCTTTGTACTCTTTCAGCATGAGATGGTTTCTCAGGCAGGTCGGGGTAACGGCGGCGGTTCCATAGGGAGCGTATTTTTCAAGCTCTGTCTTTGCTTCCGGAGAAGCTGCATAGTTTTCACCAAGGCCGTTAACGGTCTGAGCCTTGAAAAGGAGGAACCAAGCACCGACAGGGCCGTAACCATCTTTAAAACGGGCCGGCGTGAAGCGGTTTTCCATCATGGAAAGTTCAGCACCTGCTCTCAAAGCCATGGTATAAGTGGAACCTGCATTCCATACCGGGTACCAGGCGCGGCCTTTACCCTCACCGACTGACCGGGGCTGGTAAACGTTAACCGCACCACCGCAGGCAACTGCGATAACTTTTGCATTGATGATATAAACTTTATTTTCTCTCAATGAGAACCCGACTGCACCGGCAACTCTTGTGGGATCGGCTTTGTCGTTGAGGATTTCAACGATGAAGCATCTTTCAAGGATATTGTCTGCGCCAAGGGCTTTTTTGCCGGCTTCGGCAACGATTCTCTTGTAGGATTCGCCATTGATCATGATCTGCCATTTACCGGTACGGACAGGAGTTGCTCCGCCCTTAAGGGTACCGGCCTTCTGGCCTTTTTTACCGTCCATGTTTTTTCCGTCATCGGATTTTTTCCAGACCGGAAGTCCCCATTCTTCAAACAAATGAACGGAATCATCAACGTGGCGGCCGAGGTCGAAGATCAAGTCTTCACGAACAATGCCCATCAGGTCGTTTCTGACCATTCTGACATAATCTTCGGGTTTGTTTTCGCCGATATAGGTGTTGATGGCGGAAAGACCCTGAGCAACAGCGCCTGATCTTTCAAGGGCTGCTTTGTCACACAAAAGAATTTTTGTGCCGCTGTCAGCCCATTTTGTAATTTCAAATGCAGTTCCGCAGGCAGCCATACCACCGCCGATAATCAGAACATCAACGTCTCTTTTCTCAACCTTTGGGTCTCTTTCAGCTCTAAGCTCTCCAACAGGTTTGTTAGGTAATGCCATTCTATACCTCCAAAATTATTATAAAGTATCAATCTAAATGGTTAACAGTCAGGATTATGCAAGCTCGGTCGGAGCTTTAAGAACATAACCGTCGGCTTCCTGTGTGGAAAGAAGCCCGCTGTTAAGGTCCTTACCTTTAAGGTCGGCATATGCATTGGCTTCGCCTTCTGGAGTTGTTCTGATCGGGAACTTGAAGCGTTTAACAACGCCGTTTCTGAACTTACAAGTCCACATGATGTCTTCGGTACCCATCATCGGAACAACAGATGCTCCCATGGGAACAAAGTCGGAATAACCTCTAACTTCAATTGCCTGAGAGGGGCAGATCTTTACGCATGAATAGCATTCCCAGCACTGATCGGGTTCTTGGTTGTAAGCTTTCATTTCATTGGGATCAAGAACCATCAGGTCATTGGGACAGATGTACATGCATGCGGTTTTGTCCCCACCTTTGCAGCCGTCACATTTTTCTGCAATTACAAAAGATGGCATTTAAAATACCTCCATAATTTAAGTTAATCAAATTGCACAATACCGTTGTGCCACTAAATTCTATTTAAATAAAACAGACCGTGTCTAATACTGTCCGGCCTCTTAATGCTTAAGCTCGCTTATGGATCATGAAAAAACAATTCAATACTGATCCTAGCCCGGCATAAATGTTATCGGAATAGCACTCCCAGACTCATTTTGTCAAGAATTTTTCAAAAAAGATTTGGCAGGGTTTTGGTTTATTTCCATTGGTTTACGCCCAATCTACATATATTAAGTCTATCATGGAACCTATACAAGATATGGTATGGGTATAAAAATAAAAAGAGGCTGGAAATTCGGGCAAAATCCTGCTAAATTGGGTTTCCCAATATTTTTAATACCTAACCGAGAAAAGGAAATGGAACATGCCTGAAGAAATGGTGCCGGTTACGTTTGATACCCTTATGAATTTTAGGTGCAGCCCTGAAAATGAATGTTTCAACGATTGCTGCAGGGACCTGAATCAGGCCTTAACACCCTATGATGTTTTGAGATTGAGAAAGAGTCTGGGAATGATATCTCAGGATTTTTTGAAAAAATATACCTCGCTTCATCACGGTCCGAAATCAGGTCTGCCGGTGGTGGAATTCAAGCCCAACCCGGAAACAGGTCATGCCTGTCCTTTTGTTACGCCGGAAGGGTGTTCTGTCTATAAAGATCGGCCTGCTTCCTGCCGCATGTATCCTCTGGCAAGGGCCATTACCCGATCAAGAGAAACAGGTGAGGTTTCAGAATTCTTCGCCTTGATCGAAGAACCCCATTGTAAAGGGTTTGGGGCAAAAAGCGATCTTACGGTCCAAGAATGGCTCAAAGACCAGGATGTTCAAACACACAATGAAGAGAACGACAAACTCATGGGCCTGATCAGCCTGAAAAATAGAATTTTGCCTGGGAAGCTTGAGGGAAACCAGGCAGACAAATTTTATCTTGCCTTGTATGATCTGGATGAATTTCGGTTTCTGATTTTTAATAAAAACTTTTTGGAAGCCCTGAAGTTACCGGAGAGTATTCTCGAAAAAATCAAGGGGAATGATGAGGCCTTGCTGGACTTCGGTATTGCCTGGGTCGGGTTCGTTTTATTCGGCATTCCAATGTCATTCGGGGATTGATTTTTATGTCGATCAAAGGGAAAATTGCGCTTGTCCTGGGTGCCGTCAAGGGGATTGGAAAAGAGATAGGGCTCGCTCTGGCCAATGAGGGAGCAACCCTTGTTTTAACCCGTTACGACTGGAAAGAAGAATTTCGGCAGATGGAAGAGGACTTTGCAGCAGCCAATACCGAACATATGATCCTCACGGTGGATCTGAGAAGTATTCGAGACATCGAACGCCTTTCAACGGCAATCGAAAAAAAATATGGCCGCCTGGATATTCTTATCAATAATATAGAGCGAGGGGGATGGCCCTCGGTTCATGGCGAATATACGGAAGATCAGTGGGACCTTGAAATTGAAACAACACTCAAGGCCAAGCGGTGGGTGTTTTCCTCTGTTTTTCCCTTGTTGAAAAAGGCTGAAGGGGCAGCGGTGATTAATATTTCTTCCATTGCCGCCCTCGTCGGCAGGTCAGGCCCGGCAGCCCTTGTATTTAATGACGGATATGCAGCAGCCAATAGAGGAATTTCTTCTCTGACGGAAACCTGGGCCCGCATGGGTGCTCCGACGATCAGGGTCAATGAACTCATGTTGGGGATATTTGATGGTCGCCATGCCAAAGATACCCGGGGATGGCGGGAGGTTCTGACAGCGGATGAAAAAAAATCTTTGGTGGATCATACGCTTCTGGGCCGGACCGGCAGGCCTGAGGATATCATCAACGCCATCCTGTTTTTGATCAAGGATGCTCCCTATATGACCGGAAACGTTATCCGGCTTGATGGCGGATATGTCCTCGGCAGTGAGATAGTGCCTCCCATGCCCAAAGGGGTTCTTTGAGCCGGATCTGAAAAATGAACAGGTCGGCAGGTTTTATGCGGTTATGAAAGTTTTTCAGATTCCCTGTTTTCTAGAATTTTCCGTATCATGCAAGCCAGTTTTTGAGGGTCATGCCGGACAATCACGGCATGGGTATCCAGAAGATCGGTTAGATAGCAGAGTGCGGTCTTTCTAGAAGGAATCGGCCGGTGATGGTGACGATTCGTCTATCCTCTGCGTCCATGCTGCTCCTTTTTTTTCGAGTCGTTCAAAAATATTATGATGAAAGCAGCATCTGGGCCACGGTTTCTCTTATCTTACCGTTTTTTTGTGACTTCTGCCGGTAATCCGCCTCAAGCCGGGCCATATTTTGGTAAAAAGGGGTGCGGTCAAAGGGGATATAGCCTTTGTCATGGAATTGGCCGGCGCTGCATCCCTTGCCCATCAAAGGTGGTAATCCGGGTTTTCTGATTTCATGGGGAAGGCCGTGAAGCCTGCATATCATAGGCCGGTAGGGGTACAGAATACACCGGCCTTTTTCATTCAAAGGGCAGATGAGTTTCCGGCTTTTACCCGTTTCATTTTCTATAAAAGCCTTTTGGCAGTAATCCTCGGCCCTGGACAGGATATCATTTTTTCTGCCCGGTTCTAGCTGATCAAACCCGTGACGCAAATATGCCTTTTCAACATGGGTGTGATGAAAGAACAGGGATTTGCAGCAATTGTCCTCACAGCCGGTGCACTGAAATTGATATAAGGCTGCAATTCTGTTCCAGGCCACGTCCATGGACTGATAAAGAATTGAAATGGATGTCGGCATTCCGGTGTCTTTTGAAAAGGGTCAAACCAGGGGTTTGGGGAAAAAGGTTTTTGAGTAAAGCGATAGGGCATACCGGTCCGTCATGCTGGCAATGATATCACACACAGACCTTTTCAGCGGGTTTTTAGCGGCATCCCAGGGTGCCATTTCCATTTTTTCAAGTTCAGTTTGCAAGGCATCCGGGTGATGGATGAAATAGTTATAAAGGCCGATGATAATATTTTTTGCCTTAACAAATTCTTCATGGACCGCTGGTGACCGGTAGACTTTTTCATATAGAAATTTGCGAAGGATGGTCATGGCATGAAAGGTATCCTTACCCATAAATAGAATGAATTCACCGTTATTCGGCCCGCTGTTGTAAACCAGTTGTTCAATCATGAGGCTGGCCCTTTGGGAATGGGTTTTTCCCAGCTTTTTAATGCAGATATCCGGGACATCGGCCGGGCAAATAACCTTTGCCCTTAGGGCGTCATCAAGGTCATGATTCAAATAGGCTATGATGTCGGCAATTCGGACAATTCTTCCTTCAACGGTAACGGCGGTTTCACCGGGTGTGGCGGGGATGATATTGCCGAATCCTTTGGAATGTTTCAGGATACCGTCTCTGACCTCCCGGGTCAAGTTCAGGCCCTTCCCTCTGTTTTCAAGGAAGTCCACAACCCTGAGGCTTTGATTGGAATGGGAAAAATGAGGGGAATACACCTCAACCAAGGCGGTTTCCCCTCCGTGTCCAAAGGGTGTATGTCCAAGATCGTGGCCCAGGGCAACGGCTTCGGCCAGATCTTCATTCAGGCGCATGGCTCTGGCGATGTTTCGGGAAATTTCGGCCACCTCAAGGGTATGGGTGAGGCGGGTCCGGTAATGATCTCCCAAAGGGGAAAGGAAAACCTGGGTTTTATGTTTTAGCCGCCGAAAGGCGTTGGAGTAAACGATCCTGTCCCGGTCAAGCTGGAAAGGCGTTCTGATATTGCAGATATCGTCTTCATCATGGCGCCTTTTCCCATGGGTGCTGAGGGTTCCGTATTCAGAAAGAAATTTTTTTTCCCTGACCTGGAATTGCTCCCGTATGGAAAGATTTCTATCCGTAGCGTTATCGATTAAATATGATTTTTTATTGGCTTCCATACATTTATATTGAATAATTCATTAAACTCAATACAATACAGGTATTGTCGGAAAAAGCAAGAATTATGGAATCCCCGGTTGACGGCAAACCGGTAATCTCAAAGATCCCTTATCAGGCAAGGACATTTGATTTTGGATGATGCATATTATATGGAACTGGCCTTGGAACAAGCTGTCGTTGCATTTGGCAGAGGAGAGTTTCCCGTCGGCTGTGTGATTGTACAGGATGGGGATGTCATAGCCGCGGGCCAAAGAAAGGGAACAATTTCGGATCAATCCTTCTTCAGTGAAATCGACCACGCGGAAATAAGGGCGTTGAAATCTCTTGAAACCCTTGAAACCCGATTTGAACCGAAAAAGACAACGCTTTATGTCACCATGGAGCCCTGTCTGATGTGCTTTGGTGCTATTATCCTGTCCGGAATAAGGAAAATTGTATATGCCTATGAAGATCCCATGGGTGGCGGAACACGATGTGATTTAAATGGATTGCCGCCTTTATATAAAAATTGCGGCGTTGAAATTGTCCCCGGCCTGCTCCGTCGGAAAAGCCTTGACCTTTTTGCCCATTTTTTCATTAAGGAAACAAATTTATACTGGAAAAACAGTTATTTGGAAGAGTATACCCTGGAACAAAAAATGAAAGAAATTCAAGAGAAATAATACTTGCATTTTTTAGGGCATGTCATTATAATCGCAGGGTTATACTTGTTCTATCATCATAAAAATGGAATCTTGTAGGTGCAGGAGGTGTGGAATATCTACTAAGCGAGGAAAGCAGGATCAGGTAAATGTGAATAGAGGGATTCGGTCCAGCCAGGTCCGGGTCATCGGTTCCGGCGGCGAGCAGATAGGCATTATGCTGATTGAAGAAGCTTTAAGGGCTGCTGCTGAAGAATCTTTGGATCTGGTTGAGGTTTCACCGGATGCAAAACCACCTGTCTGCAAGATAATGGATTTTGGAAAATACAAATACGAGTTGACCAAAAAAAAGCAGGAGGCCAAGCGTAAACAAAAGACCACCCAAATCAAGGAAATCAAGGTCCGGCCCAAAACAG
>JAABTB010000029.1 GCA_011390085.1 Desulfobacula sp. | reverse complement strand
GTCAAAAACGATACTGTCCTGGATCCCTTTCTCGGCACCGGGACAACCCTTGCAGCAGCCATGACTGCGGCAAGAAACTCTATCGGGTGTGAAATTGAAAAGGGATTTCTGGATTCCATAACAGGGATTCAAAACAATATCATCCGGCTTGCCCGGGAAATCACGGAAAACAGGCTGAAATCCCATCTTTCCTTTATCGCAGAAAGAACGGCTGCCGGAAAACCCGTCAAGCACACGAATCTGCCCTATGGATTCCCGGTCATCACCCGGCAGGAAAAAGAGCTCATTATCAATGAGCTGAAGGAAGTCACCCAACCGACAAAAAAATCATTGCGCGCCCTTTATTCCGATGACCCGCAACCGGATTTCCGCCAAGAGGGAGACTTCTCCCCGCTCCCGGACCTTGTTCCAAAGAAAAAAGCCAAGGGCCGGACAGATATCCAGTTGGAATTATTCTAACCCTTTTCTCAAATCTTTAACGCAAAAAAATTATAGAGAGTTTTTTTTCTATAACCCATGGAATCACTTGACTTTTTCCATAAGTTTAATTACTTTATAATCTTAGGGAGAATGATTCATTGAATTAATATTTATCCGCATTTTAAGGGGATCTGCAAAATTTTAATAGGGTAAATACCGCTGATACCTTTTTTATGAATTCTATAAGGAGATCATTACATGACACAACCTGTTTCTTTTCTTAAGGGAAAACATATACTGGCCGTTGATGACGAATGGGATGTCATTGAAACCATACAGGAAATCCTTGATGAAGCGGATGTGGATTTTGCCCAGGACTATGAATCCGCATCCGAAAAAATCATGGAGACCCAATATGATCTTGCCATTTTGGATATCATGGGCGTCAACGGCATTCAACTGCTGGAAGAATGCGTGGAGCGCAGTATTCCCGCCATCATGCTGACGGCCAATTCCATGAACCCGGATTCTTTAATGCAGTCCATCAAAAAAGGGGCGGTTTCCTATCTTTCCAAAGAACATTTAAGCGAACTGGATTCTTTGATCGATGAGCTCATGGGAGAACAAAGCAAGGGAAAACCCGCATGGAAACTCTTGTTTGAAAAGCTGGGAAACCATTTTAATCAGCGGTTTGGAAAAGGCTGGAAAAATGAAAATAAGGAGTTCTGGAACGAGTTTGAAAAAACCTGGCAGGTTTCACGGGGAATCCAGGAAAGGGTTCTGCACGACAAGAACATTACCAATAAAGGAATTTAAAACGCCCTTATAAAGCCGGGGCCGGAACTCAGAAACCGTATTTCTTGAGTTCCGGCCTTTTTTTTGCTCCTACCGATTTGGCGATTCAGGGCCGCCTTCCCTTCTGTTCAGGAATGGTATCCCAGAAGTCTAGGCAACCAGAGGACAAGGTCCGGGAAATAGGTTAAAAACAAAAGAACGCTGATCTGGATGGCTATGAACGGCAGGGAAGACTTTGTTACAAAAATAATATCCCTCTTGGTCATGGCGCCGACGACAAAGAGACTGACTCCCATGGGCGGGGTACAGTATCCAATGGCCAGGTTCACGGTCATGATCAGACCGAAATGCATGGGGTCTATATTAAACGGGCCCAGCAACGGCAGAAAGACCGGGCCTAAAATCAGGGTTGCGGAAATAATGTCCATGAACATACCGATCACTAGAAGCAGGATATTCATGGCCAAAAGAAAGACAATGGGAGATTGGATGCTGGCGACGACCAGTTCCGCCACCCGGCTGGGAACATTCTCAAAGGTCAGATACCGTCCGAAAACTGTGGCTGATGCAACAATCAGAAGCAGGGTAGCGGTTGTAACGGCCGAACTGATGGTGACTTCTTTAACATCAGCAAAATTCATGGATCGATAAATGACCAGCTCCACAAAAAAGGCATATACACTGGCCACAACAGCGGCCTCATTGGCCGTGAAGGCGCCCGAAAAAATCCCTCCGAAAATAATGACAATCAGCATAATGGCCCAGAACCCTTCTTTAAAAATGCTAAGCAGTTGACTAAACTGGGGCCTTGGCAACCGGTTGATGTCTTTTCTGTTCCGATAGAGAATCCAGGTATAAAAACTGACGCAGACAATAATGATAAATCCCGGGACAAACCCGGTCAGAAAAAGTCCTTCCAGGGACACATTGCTGATCATGGAATAAAAGATCATACTGATACTGGGCGGAATAATAACACCCAGGTTCGGGGAAGTCGTCATCAAGCCAATGGCATAACTCTCATCATATTTGTTTCTTAAAAGTGCCGGGATCATGAACCCGCCCAGGGCCACAACGGTTGCAACGGTGGATCCTGAAATGGCGCCGAAGAGCCCGCAGCCGATGACGCCGGCCATGCCGAGCCCCCCCGGCAGCCAACTGACCATGGAATTGGCAAAGCTGATGAGTTTTTCAACCATTTTTCCCTTGGTCATGATATTGCCGCAAAGGACGAAAAACAGAACAACAATGAGTGAAAAATTGTCCAGACTTCTGAATAGGGTCTGGGCCATCAGTTCGAGGGGCATGTTTAAAAAAAACATGAAACCGACGACTGATGCAATAAACAGGCTTAAAAAAACCGGCACATAGGTGGTCAGACACCCCAGCAGTACAGCCATGATAATGAAATCAGTTGTTTCCATGAAGATTCCTCTTATTTGTGTTTAGTGTCCTGAATCAATACCTGAATCGTCCTGATGAACACCATAATGCCCATAACGGGCATTATGGCGTAAACAATGACAAGGGGGATCTGCATGATAATCGTTGACTGATGGGTGGTATACTGCATAAGCGTCATCTTATACCCATAATAGACCATCATCCATGCAAAAAAGAGTATCAATAGATTGGAATAAAAACTCAGGCCCGGCTTAAGCTTTGGAAAAATCTGAACAAGGGCGTCAATCCGTATCATCGCCCCTTTTTTAATGGAAAGGCTTGTCCCGACAAAGGTGGTATAGATCATGACGATACGGCCCAGTTCCTCACTCCAGGCCAGGGTATAATTAAAGCCGTACCGCAGGACCACATTGGCGAAAAGTGATATCAATGCTGCCATCACAATAACAAATAGCGTCCATTCTTCAATATGGGTGAGAACCGTATCCAGTTTTTTTGAAATTTTCCCAAGCATAAGCCAGATCCTGTTTTTTTATGAGGTTAAGTCAATCGTCTTATTTCAAAAAATCCATTACTTCCTGCAGATAATCGGCAGGTTTATATTTATCTCCAGGGTAGAGCTGATTGATTTCCTTGGCATAGGTATCATATGCGCCCTTGCTCTGCTCTTTCAAGGTTTTCATGTCTGCTTCGGACAACTGGAAGAATTCAACACCGGCGGCCTTGGCCGCAGCAATCTGCTCTGCTTCCCAGGTGGCGGTTCTTTTTCTGTTCTCTACGCAGACATCATGGACAGTTTGAACAAAAATGTCTCTCAAATCCTGGGGAAGGCTTTCCAGCCATGCTTTGTTGAACATCCAGACAAAAAGTCCCTGGGCATAGTTCAACTGGGTAAAATATTTGGCTACTTCAAATTTTTTGGTCAGATTGCAAACCGCAGGCGTATGGTCCAGACCCGTAATAACCCCTTGTTTCAAAGCCACCTGAACATCGGGCCAGGGCATGGCCACGGGGTTGAAGCCCCAGTTTCTGTAACTGAGCTGGTTGACGGCGGCTTCAGCAATTCTGAATTTCACTTTTTTGGCATCATCAATGGTTTTCACCGGAACCGTGGTGGCCCAGCCGTAATTGCCGTAGCCGGTAATATCAAGGCCGGTGATTCCCTGGTGATCCATGGCCATTAAAAAATGGTCAAACAACGCCTTATTGCCGGTAAATTTGTCCAGTTTCTCAAAAGAATCAACAAGAAAGGGCAGGTTTACAACACCGATTCTCGGCCCAAGATTGGTGGCCGCCACAGAGCTGACGGCAATGCCTTGAAGAGCACCCATCTGGACCATGTTCTGGACTTCGACTTCACCGCCCAGGATGGATAAGGGTTTATAATCCAGATAGATCTGGCCGTTGGTCCGTTTCCAGAGTTCATCACGGATCTCAAATCCGGCAAAGGTTCCGACCAGGGCCGGGGTGGATACATTTGAAACAACGCATTTGTATTTTGCGCCCTTTGGGTCGAATTGAGGCGCCCATTTGGCAAGAGGATCCGCTTTTTCTTCAGAAGATGCAGGGGCAATGAACATAAATGATCCGACCACCAAAACAAGCAATACTACTAAAAATCTTTTCAGCTTCATAACTTAGTTCCTTTCCTTTACGTTAAGTTTATAAATTATGGTGTAAGTCTTATTAAAAAGCCCGACACCGGTTTCAACTTTTTTGGAATCCAACTAATTATCACTTCACTCGGCGCGCTCAACGGCAGCGTTTTTTCAGTTCAGGATGAAGTCAAGCAAAACAGCGCAGTTTTGTGTCTAATCTAATTTTTTAAATGCCTCCCTTCGACCGGTATATTTTTCCCGGAGTTGCGGTTTCATCAGCTTTCCTGTGGGGTTCCGCGGGACCCGGTCAAAAATAACCTTCCGCGGAACCTTGTAAAGGGAAAGTTTGGATTTTGCAAACTCGATCACCTCTTCTTCAGTCAATTCTTTTCCTTCTTTTGTCTGAATAACGGCAAGAACGATTTCCACCAGCCTGTCATCCGGATATCCGATGCAGGCCACATCATCAATGTCGGGATGATCCATCAATGCATCTTCAATCTCAACCGGGAAAATATTCTCACCCCCGCTGGTGACCATATCCTTCATCCGGTCGACAATGTAAAAATATCCGTCTTTGTCCTTCTTTAGTAAATCTCCGGTGTAAAGCCAACCATTTTTTATGGTTTCTTTTGTTTTTTCAGGGTTTGAATAATACTCCCGCATCATCCGGGGCGTCCGGAAGATGAGTTCGCCCACCTGGCCATCGGGCAACTCGTCCCCGGTGGGGCCGACAATTTTGGCCTCAACCCCGAAGGTCGGTTTACCGATGGAACCGGGTCTGGAAAGAACATCCTCGGGATAGAGGTTAAACAAGCCCCCGCCGCCGCCTTCGGTGATACCGTAAATATTGGATACGGCACAGGGCAGTTTTTCAACCAGAAGTTTCATGATATCGAAGGGGACGGGCTGGGCTCCGATCTCCATATATTTCCACGAAGAAAGATCATAGTTGTCAAGATTCAGATCACCCTTGGCAATGGCATTTAAAACGGCAATGCCGATGGGAACTACAAAGAGCATGTCCGTACATTTTTCCTCGGCAACGGCTTCAATGATCCACTTGGGGTCACGGAAATCCCTGATGATGGTCCCGGTTGCGCCGGTGGCATAAAAAGGAGCCCATAAAAACATGGTGCCGCTGTGATATAAGGGTAAAAAGAACAGATAATTATCATCCTTCTGGACAAAATAGGTCATGCCGTTTCCAATGGCCGTATTATTGATGGAATAATGGGTATGGAGGACAGGCTTTGGTTTTCCTGTTGTTCCGGAAGTGAACATCATGGCAAGGTCGTGGTCCCGGTCGACTTCCACCAAGGCATCCGATGTATCCGGATAGGCCTGGATGGTTTTAAAATCGATCATGTCTTTAGGGACGTCTTTGCCGATACAGATATAGTTTTTAATGGTCGCAAGGTCTTTTTGTCCCGGCTGGACCACCCCTAAAAATTCGGATCCGAGAATAAAAACATCCGGCTTGCAAACTTCGGCGGCATAGAGGATATCAGAGGTCTCAAAACGAAAATTCAATGGAACAACGACTGCGCCCAGGCGGATGACGGCAAAATAGGTGACCAGCCATTCCAGAGAGTCTTTCTGAAGGTGCATGACAAAATCCCCATGCCTGACCCCCAGTTCCTTCGATAGATAATTCGCCGTTCTGTTGATCTCGTCATTAAATTCCTTCCAGGTAAAGGATCGCCTCCCTCCCGCTGCCGGGGTTCTTTCGATCAGGCAAACCTTGTTAGGAATATGCCGAGCATGAATTGAAGCATAACCTGAATAATTCAACGATGCCCTCCTTTTTTTCATTATTCTGTCAAATCGCATCTGCTTTTTAAAAAACGCCCACATGTAAAAAAAGGGTTTTAAAAAATCAGAACGCCACCTTATCGATTCCTTTAAGCTTGAGAATCTGTCTTGCTTCATCCGAGGACGCCGGTTCAAGACTCATTTCCCTGGCGATCCGTTTGACCATGTTGACCTGGTCGGCACTGGCCTTTGCCATGATACCCTTTCCGGCATAAACGGAATCCTCAAGCCCGACCCGGATATTCTGTGCGCCCATGGCCATGGCCGTACTGGTGATGGGGATCTGGAATCTGCCGCCGGCAGCCACAGACCAGGTAAAATTGCCTTCCCCCAGAACTTCCTTTGCCTCGTCATAGATCAACACCAGGTGTTTGACCGACGGCACCATCCATCCTACCATGGGGCCAAATACAAACTGGAGATGAACCGGCGCTTTCAGCATATTTTCTTCCAACAGCCATTTCACATAGGAAATATGGCCCAGCTCATAGATTTCCAGTTCCGGCTTGGTATCAATTTCAAGAAAGGCTTTTCCATAGATGAGATCGTCGTTAAACGTCGGCCTGAAGGTCACATTCTTGCAGAGTTCAAGGTAGTCTTTTTCCCAGGCATATTTATATTCCTTGAACCGGCCTGCAATCTGAAAAATACCGAAATTAAAGGGGGCCGGATCAAACGAGCACATTTCAGGCTTGAGCATTTTTATGGGGATGAGTTTCTCTTCCGTGGTCTGGTTCATGCCACCGCCGGTGGTGGGAAGAAGAATCATATTGCATCGTTTCTTGATCTTGCTGCAGACTTCCATGAACAGGGCCGGATCTGATACGGGCAGTCCGTTTTCAGGATTTCTAACGTGAATATGGGCAATTGCGGCACCGGCCTCATGGGCTTTGACGGCATCCTCCACAATCTGGTCAGGGGTTATGGGGAGGTAATCACTCATGGTGGGAATATGAACAGACCCTGTAACGGCGGCTGTTATAATGATTTTGTTATCCATTGCTTGTTTCTCCTGTTGTGTTTGCTTCACCTGTTGAAAAAATTAATATTTTCTAGACTCCGTATTCCTCATTCAGGTCAAGGACGAACATCTTCTTTTCCTTAACATTGTCAATCACAAAAGAGGATTTAATGATTTGAATTCCTTCTATCTGGGTGAGCTTTTTATTCATAAACTCTCCGTAAGCCTTAATATCCTTTGCAATGACCTTGAGCACAAAATCATTGGCCCCTGCGATCTGGTAGCATTCCACCACCTCATCCAGGGCAACAAATCGTTTTTTAATGGCCGCCACCGATGACAGGCTGCTCAAACTCAGGCTGATACTGACCATGGCCATGATCGAAAACCCGATCTTTTCCGGGTCCAATACAGCCGTAAAATGGGAAATCACCCCTGCAAGCTCAAGCCTTTTAACCCTTTCAAGGGTTGCAGGGGCTGAAATCCCGACAATTTTAGACAGTTTGGAATTGGTTGTTTTGCCATTCTCCTGAAGCGTGTTTAAAATCTGTTTGTCAATCTTGTCCAGAACCATTTATTTTCTCTTTTTGAAATACATTAATCAAACCTCATTACAAGAGTAAATGGTTATAATTTTCTTGAATTAATGGCAACAATTCTTTTAAGGTTTCATCTATTTTATCCAGCAGAAAATCAATTTCCTTGTTGGTCATGGCCGTCGACAGGATGAACAGCCCCCTGGGGATGGTAAAAACCCCCTTGTTTAAAAGGGACAGGTGCATTAAGGCATGGAGCTTTTCTTCCGACTTTAAAACCTGCTCTGCCGTGGTGATGGGTTCATTATAAAAATGAAGGTTCAGAAGGGACCCGATCCGGTTGGACTGGATCTTCAATCCATTGGTCTTAATACTTTTCAAGAGCCCTTCCTGGAGCCTTGCCCCAAGGCCGTTGATATAGGCCACGGCCTTTTCATCATATTTGGACAGGGCTGCATAACCGGCCTGCATAACGGTTTCATAGCCGTTAAAGGTTCCGGAATGATACAGGGGCCTGTCGGTATTTTCATGACAATAGATGTTCATGATTTCTTTTTTCCCGCCAAACACACCAATGGGAAGCCCGCCACCCACAACCTTGCCCACCGTTGTCAGATCCGGTGTCACGCCCCAGAGCTTCTGGCACCCGCCCGTATCCACCCGGTAAGAAAAGATTTCATCAAAAATCAGCAGGACCTTATGGTCCCGGGTGACTTTGCGCACATGCTCCAGATACCCTTTTTTCGGAAGCACCACCCCTCCGGCCCCCAAAAAGGGCTCCATAATAACGGCGGCCAGCTCCGAGGCATTCTCCCTGACCTTTTTTTCCAAAGCATCAAAATCATTAAAGGTCACTTCCAGCATATCCTGGGTCATGCCCTTGGGAATACCGGCTGTGATGACGTTTTTCTTGGTGGAGGCGGCCACGCTGTCATGGGTGCCGTGATAGCCGCCCACCATTTTCAGGATTTTATCTTTCCCCGCATAGGCCCTGGCCGTTCTCATGGCAAACAGGGTGGCTTCAGTACCGGAATTCAGGAACCTGACCCGGTCAAACCCCGGAACCCTTTCACACAAAAGCTTGGCAAGCTTGTACTGGCCCTGGGTCGGGCTGGAATACTGGGACCCTCCGGCAATACCGGCCTGGACGGCTTTTACCACATCCGGGTCACCATGCCCATGGACAATGGCGCCATAGGCATTGGTAACATCCAGAAGCTTGTGGCCTTCAGGAGTGAAGACAAAGGCTCCCTCACCATAATCGATGTGGATGGGAAAGGGTTTGAAATAAGATAAACTTCGGGTCGCACCACCGGGAATATAATTGATCAGTTTTTCATGATGCTCTCGCGAAACCGGGAATTTCACCCTGTAGGCATCAGCAATCTTCTTTTCAATCTGCTCTTCAATCATGATGTCCTATCCTTTGGCCCTTATTTTTTTTCATGAACGATCAGAAGTTCGCCGACTTCTTTTTCAACCCTTTCCACGAACTCACCGGATTCGATTCTTTTTTTCAGTTCTTCAAGGTCATCAATATATACCTTGTCATAATTCATATACTCCAGGGTTTCCCGCACGGCTTTGTGCATGATTTTCCCGGCAGGGCTCAATTTCTCAGGCCCTCTGATGTCTGCTGCCTGGGCTGCACAGAGAAGCTCGAAGGACAGGATATGGTTGGTGTTTTCAACAATTTTCCGGGCTTTTCTTCCGGCAATCAAACCAAAGCTGACAATATCCTGAAAATCTGCTGTTGATGTTATGGACTGGATGGAGGCAGGTACGGCAAGAGTTCGGTTTTCAGCCACAAGGGAGGTCGTCATGAACTGACCGCCCATGAGACCCATGCGGACACCGGTGTCTTCTTTGCACAAGAAGGGGGGTAACCCTGTGCTGTGATGCTCATCCATGAATCTATCAATGCGCCTGTCACTGACAACCCCGAGGTTAACCATTGCAATTCCCAGACAATCCATTGCAAAAGAGATGGGCTGGCCATGGAAATGACCATTGTGAAAAAATGTATCCAGTTCGGTAAAAATTAATGGATTATCATTGCTGGAATTAAGTTCTCTTAAAAGAACTTCACGGGCATGTTGCACCGCTTCTTTTGTAGGCCCTACAAACTGAGGCGTGCACCGGATAGAGTAAGCATCTTCAACCGGGATATGCGCCACAGACACCCCTTTGTGCTCCTTGAGTGTCGACTGAAGTTTTAAAGAGAGTTCTATCTCATCAATTGCCAGTTCACTTCCTTTAAGCAGCTTTGTTAAATTCATTGCAGTAGCATATTGACCGGGGTGATATTTTTGTTCATGTACAATGGGATCAAAAGGATTAAATCTTCCCATGAGGGTTTCAATAGCAAAAGCAGCTATAATATCGGAATTTTTCAATGTATTCGTCGCTTCCGAGATAACAGTACAGGCAAGACCCACCATTCCGGAGGTTCCATTGATCAGGGAAAGACCTTCTTTGGCATTCAAATGCATGAGCTCAACACCGGCAGCATCCATTGCTTCTTTTCCCGGCATGACCTTCCCTTTATAGACGGCTTTCCATTCGCCAAACGCAACGCTGGCGATACAGCCAAGGGGGCCTAAATCCCCGCTGGTGCCAAGGGACCCTTTTCTCGGAACAACCGGGAAAACGTGTTTATTGATCATATCCAGGTAAATTTTCAAGTTCTTTTCCTTGATTCCGGAAAAACCACGACAGAGAGAATTGGCTCTTGCAATCATGAATTTTCGAACCATTGAGTCCTCAAATGGTTTTCCCACCTGGGTAGTAATACTTCGAACAAGGTTTTTCTGAAAATCATTATCTCTTTCTCTGGGCAAGAGATAGTCAACCAGACCGCCGCAGCTTGTATTGACACCATAAATGCAGCGCTCTTCATTGGCCCATTTTTCAACCAGTGCCCTGCACTCTCGAATCTTGGGCCAGTTTTTATCCGCCACCTTGACTTTGATGGACAGATCATTCCCTGCCTTCATCAATTCTTCAATGGTTAATGTATATCCGTCCAGAGTCAGTGTTTTCCCTTTGATCGGCATGGTTTATCCTCCTTATGAAATTAGGTGTTATAAATTGCAGCATTAAAAAACAGACGATGTCAACTCAGATAAAAAAAGACGCAGCATGAACATTTTCTATTTTTATTAAACCTAACCAAATCCCCATTTCTTTGTCAAGCAATAATTTTAATTTTATAAGGAATTGTTTTGATTTTTTATAACTATCGAAAGCAAATATCTTAATTCTAATTTATTTTGTAAGCCTATATCTCA
>JAABTB010000028.1 GCA_011390085.1 Desulfobacula sp. | reverse complement strand
CTTATTTTAATTTTTTACAGGATCGTTTTAAAAAAGATGTTTAAAATAAAATCTTGACAAACGAATCATGACCCATTTGCGGCCTTCTCTGTATTACTTTTCTCCGGGATATGCGACATGATATACTCGGACAGGGCCGTGATGGTAAGGCTCGGATTCACCCCGAGATTGGCGGATACCACTGATCCGTCCGCCACATAAAGGCCGGGATAATTGAAGATTTCCCCTTTGGCCGAGACAACGCCGCAGGCAGGCGAATCCCCCATGCAGCACCCTCCAAGGATATGGGCGGTGGTGGACATGTTTAAAACAACCTCGGGAAATGAGCTTAAGGGAACCCCGTCCATTTTTTCGGCCAGACGCCGGGCTGTTTCATTGGCCACCGGAATATAGCTGGGAGAACGCTCAAAGCCCTCTGGAATGTTAGAATTGAGCGATTTTCCCCCCAGCCGCCACCATCTTTTTTTATAATCCAGCCTGAGATGGTTTTTATCGGTCTGCATGACCAGCAGGACCGATATGGAGGAAGCTTTCTCCAGGGGCCACAGCAATTTAAAAAATCTCATGGGATGTTTCAGAATATTCCCCAGAAACCTGACCACCCTTGGAATCTTTCCCCCGCCCCCGGACATGACGGTAAGAAGATTCAAAAGCACATCAGAGCCCTTGTTGTATCTGACGATTTCAATATGAGTGGTGTCATCGGGATAAATCCCCGAGGTAATGGCGATCTGATCGTTCCAATTGGTTTTTGAATCATTGGATTTCACCCCGATCAGGGCTTCGGAATTGGTTCTGACAAAATTGCCCAGTTCATTGGAAATCCGGGGCAAGAGACCTTTGTCCCTGCATTCTTCCAAAAGCTTGACCGTCCCCAGGACCCCACCGGAGAACACAACACCCCTGGCCGTATACCGTTTTTCTTTTTTAAAAATTCCAATGCTGCTTTTTGTCATGATTTCATAACCGCCCGAAACGGTTCTGACACTTGTTACAAGGGTTTCCGGGATAATCTTTGCGCCAAGATTTTTTGCAAGATACAAATAATTTTTATCCAGGGTATTTTTAGCCCCCACAGGACATCCGATCATGCAGGCTCCGCAGAAGGTGCAACCGGTCCTGTCCGGGCCTTTGCCTTCAAAATAGGGGTCTTTGACCATTTTCTCCGGCTCGCCGAAAAATATCCCCACATCATTCTTATGAAAGGTGTCCTTCCCCGTCATCTCCATACCGACTTGCCTTAAAAGGACATCGGCCCTGCCCACCTGGGGACTGACGTTGGCCCCCAGCATTTTCCGCGCGGTTTCATAATGGGGCATCAGTGTTTCTTTGGCATTCTGAATGCACCAGCTCGAACTCTCAAAAACCTTATCCGGCGGGATTAAAAGCTGGTTGGCATAAACCAGGCTGCCGCCGCCAACCCCGCCGCCGTGCAGGATCATGACATGCCGGAAAAGGGTCAGCATCTGGTACCCGTAACAGCCAAAGGTGGGCAGCCACAAATATTTCCGGATATTCCAGTTTGTCTTTGGAAAATCCTGGGGTTTCCATTCTTTTCCCTTTTCAAGCACTCCGACGCGGTATCCTTTCTGAGACAGTCTCAGGGCGGAAACACTCCCGCCGAAACCGGAACCGATGACAATATAATCAAAATCCTGATCTTGAGATGCGCTCACCATCAACTCCTGTAAATTTCAAATATATAATGATTTAATTTCCCTTTAGGGAAAGATACTCCGTCATTAGGGTGTTAAGTTTGTGAAGACAGCCTGAATAAAAATGATCACAATGGTCAATAATATCAAACCGGGGATGTATCCCCCATCTTTTAATATGCCGGGCGATCAGTTCCGGAGGCGCTATTTCATCCTTCCTGCCCGTCACAATCAGACCGGTACACGGCATTTTCTCAATATCGTCAAAACTCATGACCCCCACTGGCGGGGATACCATGATATGGTCGTCTATCCTGCACCCCTGAGAAACCAGGGCGGCATTCATTCTTGCACCAAAGGAATATCCGGCCAGGGTGATGTCCTGGAATCCCTGATCCGCCATATATCCCAGAGCTGCCCGGATGTCCTCCTGCTCACCCGTTCCATTGTCAAAGGCGCCCGTGCTCTTCCCCGTTCCCCGGAAATTAAATCTCAAGGTTGTGAATCCTTTTTCAAAAAAAGCCTCAGCAATCGTCATTACCACCGGGTTATCCATATCCCCGCCGTAAAGCGGGTGAGGATGGCAGATAATCATTGCCTTTTGTGTAGGATTCCGGTTCAGCACGCCCTC
>JAABTB010000283.1 GCA_011390085.1 Desulfobacula sp. | reverse complement strand
CGGGAAAACAACGACTTCAATATTGCCGGACTGGTCTTCAATTGCGGCAAAGGCCATCATATCGCCTTTTTTGGTTTTATGTATCTTTAAGGGTTTTATGGTTCCGGCCATGCGGATGGTTCGTCCATCGGAACTGTCATGGATGCTGACGGAATTGACGGATGCATATTTTTGAATCATGGGCTCATATTTATCCAAAGGGTGCCCTGACACATAAAAGCCAAGGGATTCTTTTTCAAAGGAGAGCCGCATATGGTCCTCCCATTCTTCAATATCGGGAAGCATGGGTGTGCTCACCAGAACCCGGGCTCCCATATTGGAGTCGGCAAACAGATCAAGCTGGGCATCGGCCTTTTCCTTTTGTATCCGGGAACCATGGTCAAGGGCGTCTTCCAGTATCGCCATCATCTGGCTGCGCTTGTTTTGGGTGGAATCAAAGGCCCCGCATTTGATAAGGGCCTCCACCACTTTTTTATTGACCTTGCCCACATTGACCCGTTCGCAGAAATCATAGAGATTTTTAAAATCCCCTTCCTTATTTCGGTTTTCTACAATGGATTCAATGGCAGCCTCCCCGATATTTTTAACGGCAGCCAGCCCGAAGCGGATACAGCCGTCCGAAACCGTGAAATGGGCATTGCTTTTGTTGACATCCGGAGGAAGAACCTGAATATGATGGGTCCGGCATTCTTCCATATATTTGATCACGGCATCGGAATTGCCTTTTTCACTGGTCATGAGGGCGGCAATGAATTCAAGGGCAAAATTTGCCTTTAAATAGGCAGTCTGATAGGCAATGAGAGCATAGGCGGCGCTATGGGACTTGTTAAATCCGTATCCGCCGAATTTTTCCATTAAATCAAATAGCTCAGAGGCTTTTTTCAGATCCCGGTTGTTTTCCTTGGCACCTTTCAGAAAAAGCTTCCGATGCTCTTCCATCATGGAGGCAATTTTCTTTCCCATGGCTTTTCGAAGGCCGTCGGCATCGGCCATGGAATAATTGGCCAACACTCCGGCGATCTTCATGACCTGTTCCTGGTAAAGGATGACGCCATAGGTTTCCCTCAGGATGGGCTCCAGTTCGTCAAACAGGTAAACAACGGGTTCACGGCCGTGTTTTCTTTCCACATAGGTGTCGGCCATGCCACTGTCCAGAGGTCCGGGACGGTAAAGGGCAACCAGGGCCACAATATCTGAAAAGCTGCCGGGTTTCAGGCGCAGGATCAGATCCTTCATGCCTGAACTTTCAAGCTGGAAGACGCCGGTGGTATCCGCCCGTTGAAGAAGCCCAAAGGTGTTTTCATCCGTATAATCAAGATTTAGAAAATCCGGCGGAGTTTTGCCCTGGTTCCGGATGAGTTCCATGCAGTTTTTGATGACCGTAAGGTTTCGAAGACCTAAAAAATCAAATTTAACCAGCCCCAGTTTTTCAACATAATTCATGTCAAACTGGGTCAGGGTTTCCCCGTCTTTTCCTTTATATAAGGGAAGGTATTCATTTAAGGGCTTGTCGGAAACCACGACCCCTGCCGCATGGGTGGAGGCATGCCGGGGAAGCCCCTCAAGAAGCATGGAGATTTCCAGCATCTGGGTTTTTTCTGTGGATTCCGAGCATTTTTCCCGGATCATGGGGACTTCTTCAATGGCGGCGGCCAGGTTTTTTGCCGTATCCGGGATCATTTTGGCGATTTCATCCACTTCTGATAAGAGAACGCCGATGGCTCTTCCCACATCCCGGATAACAGCCTTGGCCTTGAGCCTTCCAAAGGTAATGATCTGGCAGACATATTCCGGGCCGCCATACCGTTCAATCACATACTGATACACCTTATCCCGGCCCTCAATGCAGAAATCCACATCAATATCCGGCATGCTGATGCGGGAAGGATTTAAAAACCGTTCAAAAATCAGGCCGTGTTCAATGGGGTCAAGGGCGGTAATATCCATGGCATAGGCCACCATGGAGCCGGCGGCCGAACCCCTCCCCGGACCTACGGGAACCCCTATTTTTCTTGAATATTCAATAAAATCGGCAACAATTAAAAAATACCCGGAAAACCCCATGCCGAGGATAACGCCGATTTCATATTCAATCCGGTCCCTGTAAGCCTTTTCATCCATATTGGGATTTGAGGCCCGGATCAGGTCCAATTTTTTTTCAAAGCCCTCCATGGCCCGGGCCTTAAAGAGGTTATCTTCTGATTCATCCGCAGACAGGGCATATCTGGGAAAATGATAGGCTTTGGTGTCAAATTCCACATTGCACCGGGATATGATTTTCCTGGTATTTTCGATGGCATCGGGATAATGCCCGAGGGAGGCAATCATTTCACCGGAAGACTTGAAATAAAGCTGGTCTGAATCGAATTTGAACCGGTCCTTTTTATCAAAGGTATCCCCGGTCTGTATGCAGAGCAGGATTTCATGGGCCTTGTCATCTCCCTTGGAGAGATAATGGCAGTCATTGGTGGCCACCATGGGAATGGACAAGCGCCTGCTGATGTCCAGAAGTCCTTCGTTGACCCTGTGTTGCACCGGCATTCCGTTTTCCTGGACTTCAAGGAAAAAATTATCCTCACCAAAAATGTCCAGATAGAATCTTGCCGCATCATCAGCAGCATCCATCCGGTTTTGAAGAATATTCTTGGGAATATCTCCCTTGAGACAGGCGGACAGACCGATCAGCCCCTTTGAGTGAAGACGGAGAAGGTCCCGGTCTATCCTGGGTTTATAATAAAACCCCTTGAGCTGGGCAATGGAAACCAGTTTGCATAGATTTGCATACCCTTCCCGATCCTTTGCCAGCAAGACCAGATGGCTCAGACCCTTGGCATCCAAAGGTGTTTTGTCGTTCAAGGTCCTGGGGGCCACATACACTTCACACCCGATGACCGGCTTTATGGATTTTTTCCTTGCTTTTTCATAAAATTCCGCCACACCGAACATGGTGCCGTGGTCGGTCATGGAAACGGCATCCATCCCGTATTCATGACATTTCTGAAATAAGGAATCCAGCCTTATGGCACCATCAAGGAGTGAATACTCGGTATGAAGGTGAAGATGATAAAATGGTGATCCGCCCTGGTCCATTTATGATGAACTGCTTTCAACCCTGTAGTTGGGAGCCTCTTTGGTAATGATAACATCATGGACATGGCTTTCTCTCAGCCCGGCAGCACTGATCCGGACAAATTTTGCCTTTTGGTGGAGTTCGGCAATGGTGGACGCCCCGATATAGCCCATACCGGCCTTGAGGCCGCCGATCATCTGAACCAGATTCTCCCGAATGGTTCCCCGGAAGGGAATCCTGCCGACAATACCTTCAGGCACAAGCTCGTCATCTTCATCCGTATCTCTCTGATAATACCGGTCTGAACTGCCTTTACGCATGGCTTCGACGGATCCCATGCCCCGGTAGGTCTTATAGGAACGGCCTTGGAAAATGACGATTTCACCCGGACTTTCCGTGGTGCCGGCCAGAAGGCTTCCCAGCATGACGGTGTCTGCGCCGGCGCCAAGGGCCTTGGCCATATCCCCGGAAAATTTGATGCCGCCGTCGGCAATAATCGGGACTCCTGTTGATTTTGAAATTTTGCGGCAATTCAAGATAGCCGTCAATTGAGGCACGCCCACACCGGCAACAATTCTGGTGGTACAGATGGACCCCGGACCGATTCCGATTTTAACGGCATCCACGCCTGCATCTATCAGGGCTT
>JAABTB010000282.1 GCA_011390085.1 Desulfobacula sp. | reverse complement strand
CCCCTTTCCGGGATTTGATGACCACGGGAATGATTTCCTTGGCAAAGGTTCCGTCGTTGACGGCGGCAAAGGCCCTGTTGTGGCTGAGCAGGGACAGTTGATCCTGTTCTTCCCTGGAAATCCCGTATTTTTCAACAATATTTTCAGCCGTCAGGCCCATGTGGTAGCCGTAGAAAATCTCATACAGCCCGTCAAAGACCATGAGGTCGTGAACCGGGCCGACGCCGGTCAGTTCCATCCGGTGTCCCCATCTGGCCTTGGTCAGGGCCATGGGGGCGTTGCTCATGCTTTCCTGGCCCCCGGCAATAATGACCTCGGCCTGGCCCGCCATGATGGCCTGGGCGCCCAGGGCAATGGCCTTCAGGCCGGACCCGCAGATTTTGTTGACGGTAAAGGCGGCGCTCTGCCGGGAAATACCTGCCCCGATCATGGCCTGGCGGGCCGTATTCTGCCCCTGCCCTGCCTGGAGCACATTGCCCATGATGACCTCATCCACAAATACCGGGGTCAGAGACCCATCATAATCATATCCTTTTTTCTCAAGGTCGATCATGCCCTGGTCTTTTAAAGTATCGGGCGAGAATTCAGTCTGGGAGTCATCCACCGCCGGTTTCAAACCGACCCGTTTCAACACGTCTTTCATGACATAGGTTCCCAGCTCAACCACCGGAACATCTTTTAAGACACCGCCAAAGGAACCCACAGCCGTTCTGACGCCACTGACAATCACTACGTTTTTCATTTAAAGCCTCCATCCATATTGATTTTTTCATTATTAACAGTTACATTTTAACTATAAAATAAAATTAATAACAAAGCGCCGGACAAAAAACAAGGACTTATCCATGTGCTTAATCCTGTTTGGATATAAAATAGTAAAAGAATTTCCCCTGATCCTTGGTGCCAACCGGGATGAATTTTACCGGCGGCCCACGGATGCCATGCATTTCTGGGAAGACCCGCCCGGCATCCTCGCCGGAAAAGACCTGGAACAGGGCGGCACCTGGTTCGGCATCGGCAAAAACGGGACCTTTGCCGCCCTTACCAATTACCGGAACCCGGCCGCCTTAAAGCCAAAGGCCCCTTCCCGGGGGGAAATCATCCCGGACTTTCTCAGGTCGAAAACCTCCCCGGAAGATTTTATCCGTAAGTTCAAACCCAAAGCCCATGCTTACAACGGGTTTAACCTGATCTTGGGAAACCCGGATCATCTTTTCTGGTTCACCAATCTTACCTGTAAAATTGAAGAAATCGGTCCCGGCATCCACGGGCTTTCCAACCGCTTTCTCAACACGCCCTGGCCCAAGGTGGAATCCGGGAAAAAAGCCCTGGAAAACGTGATCCAAGGCCCCATCGCACCGGATCAACTTTTTTCCATCCTGAAGGATTCGACTGTTCCCGACGACCCAAGCCTTCCGGACACCGGTGTCGGCCTGGAATGGGAAAGAGTTTTGTCCCCCCTGTTTATCGAGAGCCCCACCTATGGCACAAGGTCCTCCATTGCCATGCTTGTGGATCAAAAAAACAATATCAATATCACGGAAAAGACCTATTCCGACGGAAACGGACCGGAGCCCAAGGACCGTCATTTCCTCATCCCCGGCTGACACCGGACCTGAAAAAGGATATCATATGGAACCGAATGTTGTTGTTGCAGGCTGGGGCCAGGTCCTCCAGCCCAAAGATCTGAACCGGGAACCCCGGGAACCCCTGGGGCTCATGCAGGAGGCCTCCCGGCAGGCCGCCCGGACAGCAGGTTGCCTTCTGTCCCGCCTTGACGGGGTCATGGTGGTCAGGACCCTGAGCCGGCACTATCCAAACCCTGCCAAACAGCTTGCCCAGGCCCTGGGGGCCACACCGAGATTTACCCAGGTGTCCGGTATCGGCGGCAACTCCCCCCAGACCCTCATCAATCTGGCAGCAGGCATGATTGCGAGGAAAGAACTGGATTCGATCCTCATTGCAGGGGCGGAAACCTATGTCCAGCGGGGACCGGACCCGGAACCGGTCGAAAGCGCCCTGTTTCGGGGCATCCCCGCCGATTACCCCGGGGACGACCGCATCGGCTCCACGCTTTTGGAAAACCAGCACGGCATGGAACACCCCATGCAGGGGTTTCCGCTGTTTGAAACTGCCCTCTGGGCCTCTTCCGGCCTGGATCTCAACACCTATCTCATGAAAATCGGCCGGATGTGGTCTGCCTTCAGCCAAACCGCCTCAAAGCACCCCTTTGCCTGGACCCGAAGCCCGAAAACACCGGAAGAGATCATCACGCCCGGACCAGCCAACCGGCCCGTGGCCTTTCCCTATACCAAATTCATGAATTCCTTTGTCACCGTGGACCAGGGCGCAGCCGTCCTCCTCATGTCGGAAGCCGCGGCCAAGGCCTGCTCGGAAAAGAACCGGCAACGGGTCTATTTTCTCGGCGGCGGATATGCTGAAGACCAACAGCGCTTCATGATCGAAAAATCCGATTTCATCTCAAGCCCTCCCCTCCGGGCCGCCGTTGAAAAGGCCCTGAACCGGGCCGCCATCTCCCTGGAAGAACTGGACTGCTTTGATCTTTATTCCTGCTTTCCCTGTGCCGTGTCCATTGCCAAAAAGATGATCGGCATCCAAGAGGATGACCCAAGACCCCTAACCCTCACGGGCGGCCTCGGTTTTTTCGGCGGGCCGGGCAACAATTACAGCCTCCATGCCGTGGCCACCCTGGCGGAAAAAATCACCCGGGGAGAATATTCAAAAGGCCTTGTCACGGCCCTGGGC
The DNA here is from genome assembly GCA_011390085.1 of Desulfobacula sp. GTDB lineage: Bacteria > Desulfobacterota > Desulfobacteria > Desulfobacterales > Desulfobacteraceae > Desulfobacula. The sequence continues at coordinate 957 of JAABTB010000282.1, read as the reverse complement.
TGGTTCATGCACAAGCACGCGGCCGGGATTTACGGGTCTGAACCCAAAACCCGGGACATCGGCCAAGACCCTATTCAGGATCAAAAATCCCCCCTGGCCGGGAACGCCCCGGAACGAATCAAAGAAGAGGCGGACGGACCGGGACTCATAGAAACCTATACGGTTATCTTTTCCCCGGACCAGACCCCTTCCTATGCCCTGATCTATGGGAAAACCAAGGACAACCACCGGTTCATCGCCCAAACCCGGCGCGACCCGGATATTTTCAAATATCTGATGCAGAAAAGCCGGGTGGGGGAACGGGTGAATTTGAGATTCGATGGGGCCGCGCATATCAATCTGGCTGATCCGGAATAACGGGTTCTTTGCTGCCGCGCTAAACCCCTAAAAATTCCCTGACCCACTGGTTTTTCGGGGATTGGACCAGTTCTCCGGGCGTTCCGGCCTGCTCAATGCTTCCCTGGTTCATAATGATGACCCGGCTTCCCGCAGCAAAGGCTTCCTCATGGTCATGGGTGACAAAGAGGGTGGTGATGGACGCCCAATAAAATGAAATATCACACCTTCAGATGTTTATTGGCTTCCATATCAAACCACATGGCAAATAACGAAAACTGGCTTGAACTCATGAATGAGAACATGGCGGCCAGGGCATTGACGGCAGGGATATGCCCGGTGAGATACCACACGAAAAAAACCCTTGAAAACAGAACAAGGGTGGATAGGGCAAAAACAAAGCCCAGGAAATAGAAAAAAACAAGGGGATGAAAATCCCGGATGATATATTTTTCCTTCATCCGCCAGAAAAAAAGCTTGATCAGAAGCCACCCAATGGTAAAAATGACCTTATGAATCCGGATACCTGATTTTTCACCGATATTATAGACCGGTTCAACCGGCACATCCGTCACCTTGAAATTTTCCACATTCAGCCGGACCAGGATATCGTTAGGCTGG
>JAABTB010000281.1 GCA_011390085.1 Desulfobacula sp. | reverse complement strand
TCGGCGGGCTTGAAAAACGGATCTTCAACGAGGCCTGCTGGATGGCTGAAAAGGGTCACGAGATCATCATTGTGGCCCCCCGAGACACGCAATTGCACGACAAATCAAAAGCAAAGGGCTTTTTGACCCATGATGCGGCTTTCAAAAGAACAAGCCTTGCAAAGGATTTCTTTTCTTTGCGGGCCCTGTTCAAAAAATTCAGGCCCCATATCCTGAACACCCATGGAAACGAAGATTCAAAAATAGCCCTGTCCGCCGCCATGGGCATGGAAATTCCTTTGCGGATCCTGTCCCGGCACATCAGTGCCCATGTCGGATTATCCCTGCACAATATCCTTCTTTACAAACACCTGTGCGACTATGTCTTTACCACGGCCGATTATACCACCCGCCGGCTTATCGAAACCCTGGGCATCCCAAAGGAAAGGATCCGAACGGTTTCTTCAGGAATTATTCCACCGAAGAACATTATGGACAGAGATGATGCACGAGAATGGCTGGCCGGAGAACTATCACTTGATTCCGCAGCACGATTTGTCGGATTTGTAGGCCGGGTCTCCCGTGACAAAGGCATTGGTGTTGTTATCCGGGCCTTTCATCTGGTTTTCTCCCAGATACCCCATCATCTTGTGATAATAGGCCATGGAACCGATGAATATCTATCGGAACTCAAAGCCTGGACAAAGGATCTTAACATCAATCACCGAGTCCATTTTAAAGGGTTTAAGGAAGATGTATGGCCTTATTACAGGGCCCTGGATTGCAAAATACTGGCTTCTCGGTTTGAAGGAATTCCCCAATCCCTTCTGGAAGCCATGTTTGCCCAATGCCCGGTTATCGGATCCATGGTCGGAGGTATACCTGATATCATCAGCCACGGCAGCACTGGCCTTCTCTTTCGGATGGATGATGACCGGGAACTTGCAGAAAAGCTTTTACAGACCCTTAATGATAATGTCACATCCCATGACAGAGTTGAAAAAGCCTTCAGGATGGTAAACGACTATCACACTATTGATGCCATGGGAAATAAGATCCTGGAAATTTACCGGGATTTTCTTCCTGAACCTTAGCCGGCCCCACACCTCCTGATCGAATAATAGTCGACAGAAATATCAGACAATCCTTTTAAAAAGCTTTTCCAGATCGTTTTTCGACAGGGTCACACAAATGGGCCGGCCATGGGGGCAGTGCAGGGGATTCTCACACTTCTCCAAGTCTTTCAGGAGACTCTCCATTTCCATGACATTCATCCTGAGATTGGCCCGGACGGCTTTGTGGCAGGCCATCAGGATGAGGCATTCATCCAGCCACCGGTCCTTTGAAAATTCATTTTTGTCCACCAGGCTGGTTTCAATGATTTCCGTCAGGATCGGGGCCATTGCTTTTTGAGAGATAATGGAAGGGACGGATTTGATGATAAAGGTGTTCCCGCCAAAGGGTTCAACTTCAATCCCCAGGGAAGAAAAGTGGGGGAGAAGCCCTAATAGGATATCGGATTCCTTGTGGCTCAGTTCCAGGGTTTCGGGAACAAGAAGGGTCTGGCTGGCCATGCCTGAGGCGGTGACTCTTTTTCTCAAGGCTTCATATACGATTCTTTCATGGGCCGCATGCTGGTCGATAAGCAGGAGGCCTGCTTCGAACTCGGCCAGGATATAGGTTCCCATGACCTGGCCCAGAATCCTGGGCGGATCGGGATGAAAAACAGTCGCCTGGATGGGTTCCGGGATAAAAGTTTCCCTTCTGTCCGGGTCCTTCTCAAAAATTTCCTTTTCCGGGTATCCCCAGGCCCTTACCCCTTGTTCCACACCCGGAGAATCCCTTTCAAATACAGGGCCTTCAGGATAGAAGCTCTGGAGACGGGACGGTGTTTCAAGCGCCGCCGCCGGACCTTCCGAAACCTCTTCCCGGGCATTGGACAAGGCATGATCAACGGCTCTGGAAACGGCTTCATAGACATCTTGATGGTTAAAAAACCGGACCTCCCGCTTGGTGGGATGGACATTGACATCCACGGCATCAAAGGGGATCTCGATAAACAGCACCACCAGAGGGTATTTGCCTTTCATGAGCCTTCCCCTGTACCCCTGAAAAATTGCGGAAATGAGTCCCCGGTCATAGACCAGGCGGCGGTTCACAAAGAGAAAAATTCGTGACCCCGTATTCCGGACCATATCGGGAAGGACGCAATACCCGCTGAGGGTGAGGCCGTTGCCGGAATAGCGGATTTCAGCCATTTTTTTGGACACTTCGGTTCCAAGGACATTGACGGCCCTTGGAAAAAGATGGTCCGATGCAGGAAAATTTTTGTGAAGGCTCTTATTGGAAAACAATCTGAAGCGGATGTTGGGATGCCCCAGGGCGATGCCGGCAATGGCATCGCTGATATGACTGATCTCCGTATTGTCGGATTTCAGGAATTTTTTCCGGGCCGGTGTGTTGAAAAAGAGATCCTTGACTTCAACCATGGTGCCCACGGGCGCACCCACGTCCGAGACATTGCGGACCTTTCCGCCGAGAATCTCAATCCGGGTGCCGGTATCTTTATTTTCAGGCCGTGTCACCAGAGTGAATTTGGATACGGACGCAATGGAGGGAAGGGCTTCCCCGCGAAACCCCATGGTGGAAATACAGAACAGGTCTTCGGTTTTAAAAATCTTGCTGGTGGCGTATCGCTCAATGGACAAGAGCGCATCATCCCTTGAAAGCCCGATGCCGTCATCGGAAACCCGGATCAGGGATTTTCCGCTTTTTTCAATTTCAATGGTAATGGCCGAGGCCCCGGCGTCAATACTGTTTTCAACCAGTTCTTTTACGACGGAAGAAGGCCGTTCAACGACTTCACCGGCCGCTATCTGGTTGGACAGGAGTTCAGGCAGGATTCTGACGGTCGTCATTCTTCACAAACCTGAGAAGGAATTCAGAATCCTTGGGGCTTAAATCAAACCTGAAGCTGGCCTCATCCACAAGCTTTGCAAGATTGCCGGCCGGATCTTCCGTTCGTTTTTCCGATATCCATTGAACCGCATGTTTGAGTTTTTCCCCCTGGGGCATAATGGTTGACATCTGAACCTCCCTTTGATTATAAGTCAGGAAATTTCCGGGCTAACCCGATACTCCGTTCAAATCCGTAACCCGCCCTCAAAAGGGACATTTCATCAAATTTACCGGCCATCATCTGGATACCGATGGGAAGGCCCTTGGATGAATATCCGGCAGGGACGGAAATGCCTGGAATCCCCGCCATATTGGCCGAAAGCGTAAAAATATCCGTCAGATACATGGTCAGGGGGTCATCGGTCTTTTCACCGATTTTAAAGGCCGGGGCCGGGGCCACCGGAGAAAGGATAAGATCGCAGGTTTCAAAGGCCTTTGAAAAATCCTCCGCAATCAGGGTTCTCACTTTTGAAGCCCGGCCGTAATAGGCATCATAGTATCCAGCGGAAAGGGCATAGGTGCCGATGATGATCCTGCGCTGCACCTCAAGGCCGAACCCCCTGGATTTGGTTTTCTTGTACATGTCCATGAGATCATCGGAAGACCTGTCCCTGAACCCGTATTTCACCCCGTCATACCGGGCCAGATTGGAGCTGGCCTCGCAGGGCGCAATAATATAATAGGCGGCCACCACAAATTCCGCGTGGGGCAGAGAAATCTCTCGTATCTCGACACCCAGATCCTGTAAGACCTGTTTTGCATGATGAAAGACCTTCTCCACTTCAGGATCAATCC
>JAABTB010000280.1 GCA_011390085.1 Desulfobacula sp. | reverse complement strand
GCTTGAAAACGACCTGGTGCCCCTGATGGAAGCCTGTTGTGACGGCACCCTGCACCACCATTCCGTTAAAATCGACCCCAGGGCCGCCATCTGTGTGGTGATCTCCTCGGGCGGATATCCGGGTGCCTATGAAAAAGGCAAAGAAATTTTTGGTCTTGAAGAAGCCGACAAGACCGCCGATACCGTTGTCTTCCATGCCGGAACCGCACTCAAAGACGGGCGGGTGGTCACCGCGGGCGGGCGGGTCCTGGGAGTCACCTCCCTGGGCGACACGGTAAAAGAGGCCATTGGCAAGGCCTATGAAGCCTGTTCAAAAATATCCTTCAACGGGCATTTTTACCGAAAAGACATTGGCGCAAAGGCCTTAAAAAGACTTTCCATTCCGCCCCGGGTCGGGGTCATCATGGGAAGCGATTCAGATTTCAGTGTCATGGAACAGGCTCTCTCCATCCTGAAAAAATTTGATATCCCCTATTATGCCACCGTGGCGTCCGCCCACAGGACCCCTGAACGGGCAGCCAAACTGGCAGGCGAAGCAAAAGAAAAAGGCCTCCAGGTCATCATCTGCGGCGCCGGCCATGCAGCCCACCTGGCAGGGGTCATTGCCGCCCACACATCCCTGCCCGTTATCGGCGTCCCCATCGATTCCTCGGCCCTCCAGGGCCTTGATGCCCTTCTGGCAACGGTGCAGATGCCGCCGGGCATCCCGGTGGCCACCATGGCCATTGGAAAATCAGGGGCCTATAATGCCGGCATTTTTGCGGCAGAGATTCTCGGGGTTTCAGATCCCCAAATTGCAGAAAAGCTCCTGGCCTTTAAAAAAGACATGGCCGACAAGGTGGATAAAAAGGCCCGTTCCTTTGCATGAGACCGGTAAGATCATTCGGATTGACCCTGCCGGTCCTGAACCAAAAACCATTGCCGGGGCCGGAAACATCATTCAAAAGGGTGGAATCGTCATCTTTCCGACCCAATGCCTTTACGGAATAGCAGCCGATGCTTTGAATGAAAAGGCGGTGGAAAAGGTATTCGACATCAAAAAAAGGCCCCAAAACAACCCTATTCTGGTGCTGGTCCCGGACCAGCGTTTTCTTGAAGATCTTGCAGAATCCATTCCCGAAACGGCCAGAAAGCTTATGGAAACTTTCTGGCCGGGGGGATTGACCCTTGTGTGCCAGGCAAAACCCACCGTCCCCAAGCGCCTCACCGCCGGTTCAGGCAAACTCGGCATCCGGATCCCCTCCCACCCGACGGCAAAGGCCCTGGTGGATTTTCTCGGGTTTCCCATCACCGGAACCAGCGCCAACCTTTCCGGGAAACCCGGTTGTGACCGGATCAATTCCCTTGACCCCTCCATCCTGGAAAAATCAGACCTTATCCTGGATGCCGGGATTTTAAAGGGCGGAATCGGATCGACTATTGTGGATGTGACGGCCTCCCCGGTTCACATCATCCGGGAAGGCATGATTTCAGAAAAACAGATCCGCCGGATTCTTGCCGGCTGACATCAAGCGCCATAATTTCATTGACAAAACCCGGATTTTCCCTTAAAAGAAACATTCATGCCGAAGTGGTGGAATTGGTAGACGCAGAGGACTCAAAATCCTCCGGGCGCAAGCCCTTGCGAGTTCAAGTCTCGCCTTCGGTACCAATTGATAATCAAGGGTTTAGCCATTTTGGGGTAGACCCTTTTTTATTGGCATTTCGACGACTGTGCCCGAAACTGTGCCCGTTTTGGATTTCAGGTATTCTTCCTGCTTTTTTGCCGCTAGACCGACCATTTCACAGGCTGTTTTCCAGGCACCTCGAAAATCCTTAACATTGTCATCCCTACATCAGGGTATCCAGGGGAGTGGTAATCAGGTCAAACTTAATGATCCTGCGCAGCTCCATCATGGGCCTGAATTTTTTATGATACACAAAATCGTCGAGAGCGATGGTAAAGCCTTTTTTTTAATATCGTTCAAAGCTGCAAGAACTGCATCCGTAGGTTCGACAGTCTCAAGCACCTCAATAATGACATGTTTTTGGGGGAAAAGAAGGTATTGGACAAGACATTTGACGTGGCGGTATCACCGTCAATATCCGGGAATTATTTTCCAGCCCGTTTCTAAACAATTATTCATAACCAAAAATTTTTTTATGGCTGTTAAAAATCGGCTGTCTTGCGACAAAGATCTCCATGCTATAAACCTTGCTCCCTTCTTTTCGTTTTAACCGGCCCATGGGCCGAAATTTCTATTCATTGCACAGGCCTTAACGCTAATCCTTTGCGGTTTTTAAATAAGAGGGAAGAAGATCATAAACCTCCCGGGGGTTTTTAATGCTGCGACGGTTATCTATTTTAAGGGCATCATCACATCCGTCTTCACCTAAATCAAGGGGTTCAGGCTTGTATGAAAGCTGTTTTCCGTCCGCATCCGTAAAGGGGATAATCAGGGGGCCTTTGCTTTCAAGGACAAAGGCCATCTGCCTGTTGCGCAGGAAGACAATACTGCCGGGCGGGTAAATGCCGATGCTTTTTATAAAGGACTGGAGAATATACTGAAGCAGTGCATCTTTCCGGGCATAGGTTCTGAAAATTTCCGTAACCGCATGGATCTGATTGGAGGCCTCTTTATAGCTTGTTTTGGAGGTCATGGCATCATACATATCGGCGATTTTGCAGACTTTGGCATACAGGGGAATTTTTTCAGGCTGCCCGTCGTCGGGATAGCAATGGGGTTCGTCCGGGTAAAGCCCTGAATGATGGTATTTTACAATATTGGTGATAAACGGATTGTTCAGATTGTTTTTTTCAATGATCGCCGGCCCCAGCTCATAGGAATGTTTTTTGACCGTATCAAATTCCTCAGGGGTCAGTTTGCCGGTTTTATTCAGAATCGCATTCGGCACCATTACCTTGCCGATATCATGGAGAAAGAATCCAAGAGAGATGCTTTGAAGCTCATCTTTCTGAAAATGGTGATAGATGCTTTTCGGCATACCGGAAGATTTTTTGAAGGGGTCATAGGCTTCATTTTCCGACGAATTCAGATGTCCGCTGATCATGGTGCTGAAAATGATGTTAAATTTGTTCATGATGGCGGTTCCGATGGTGCAGACATTGATGGAATGGTTGTACAGATAATCATCACAGGAAAGAATTTCCCTTGTCAGGTAGGAGAATGGATTGTCCATGATGGTGAGAAAACCGGCCAGTTTTGATACATGAGAGCTGACTTCGGCATAGTCAAACTGGCCACCGCTTTTTTTGATATCGTTCAGGGCTTTTTTGATGCACTTCTTGGCGACCTCATAGTTTTCATAGGCCAGTTTCCGGCTTTCATCTATCTCATTGAGCCTTTTCCCAAGGGTGGTTAAGGAGATCCCCAGCGAAATCGATGACATCTCATCCGCGTTCGCCTGACGGGATTCTGATATCGGCCCCTTGGGACCTGCAGAAATTTTTTTCCCCGAGGCATCCCAGATCCCGCTTTTTCCGTCTGCACTTAAAGGGATTTTTTTAATGCCGCTTTCTTTTATAAGCTGAAGGATTTTAGTGCTGGTTACGATAAAGGTCTTTTCCAGCAGGAGGGTTCCATTGCTATTATAAACATCTATTCCGGTTGTTACCTTACCGCCGTTTGATACAATTTGGATAAGGCTATCAATATCAATTGTGCCTGCCAAAAAAAGAACTCCTTTCAGATTAAAAATTTTTTACACGAATAGCAGTTGAATAGCACAAATACAAC